>SMYC01000098.1 GCA_004356105.1 Acidobacteriota bacterium
CGGCAGCTGGCGGCTCTACGGCAGCTGGCGGCTCTACGGCAGCTGGCGGCTCTACGGCAGCTGGCGGCTCTACGGCAGCTGGCGGCTCTACGGCAGCTGGCGGCTCTACGACAGCTGGCGGCTCTACGACAGCTGGCGGCTCTACGACAGCTGGCGGCTCTACGACAGCTGGCGACGGCTCGGGCGTTTCCTTTAAGACCTCGCTCGAGGTGCCAAACTCCATCTCCATGCTCTCTTCGAGACTGAGCTCGGGAAGCGTGACGGGCGGCAGGGACGAGGCTTCCACAGGAGCCGGCGCGGGCGGGGGCGGCTCCTGCTCCGCAACCATAGGCGCGCCGGGCTGCCTCAACGCGTCCGCCAAAGACTGTCGGTTACTCGAGGTCGCGGAGCGTTCCTCCGTCATCGCCGCCAACTTCTCGTGGACCTCGGTCTGGCGCGGATCGATCTGAAGAATTTTCTTGTTGATCGCGATCGCACGGATCATGAAGCCCTTGTCAGCGAGCTCGTCCGCAACGATCCGAAGCTGCTTGACGGCTTCGTTCTTGTTCCCTGCCAGGACGAGCGTGTCGGCAAAGCGCAAACGGATCTGCGTGTTTTTCTTGTCCTTCTTCAAAAGCGTAATGAACCATTCCAAAGCGCCTTTGTAGTCCCGCTTTTGAAGGCATAACTGGATCTCATTGAACGGATCCTTGTGTTTCTTACGGAAGGCCATCAGGCGTTTCTCAAACGATTCGGAATTCCTGGATCGACTGGGCTCCGAGCGGACCCAGGTTTTTCGATCTTACCACGAACCCGCTCCTCCATCGAAGTAAAGCGCCCCATGCAGACCGTTGGGCAATGCGTCACGGCGCGATCGAGAAACATAGCCGAGAAAGCCGCTTTCCCGATCACGCGTACCTCTCACTTGCCCGCCTTCCAAGACCTTTGCTACACTTTTCCAACAGATTTCTTCGTTCAAACAACATGCGATGTTTTTTCCCTGCAAAGCTTGGTGACCATCGGTTACTAGCATGAGGTTTCCCGGCAGCAAACTACTCTCCGAAGACATCTCGACCAAGACCGCTTCTTTCGACAGCATCATCCGTCACTGCGAGAACGTCAACCTCTCCGGCTACATGGAGGTGGCGTTCGGCGACGCCGAGGGACTTCTCCTTTTCTACCTCGGCGAGCAGATCAACATTATCTATCGTCACGTCAACAAGATCTTTCTCGGGGGTGAGGCGACGCTCAAGCTCCGCAACACCGCTCAAATGCGTGAGGGCAAGATCTCGATCTACGAGCTCCCCTTGGACATGGCGCACATGCTACGGGGGCTCTCCAACCGAAAAGAGATTTTTGGCCAAATTTTCGCCGCCGACCCGTTGAAAGATTTCATCCAGCGGTTAAATGACGAGGGCCATACAGGATCGCTCGAAATCCTCACCAACAAAGGCACTGGGATGATTCTGCTAGTCCGTGGGCGTTTTTCCACGGCCTATTTCGAGACCGAAGGCGGCGTCACGTTCGAGAAAAAAGAAGCCCTCAATAAAATCTACGAGCTGCTCGAGCGCGACGACACTTCGGCGCAAGTATTCCAATCCGATTTTTCTCCCGATATCTGGAAGACGCGCCAACAGGGCAACAAGGGTCGTTCGAGCCGCCTTCAAGAACTCCTCGAGCAGCGCCGTGAAGGGTCCACTAAGGAAGTCGAAGCCGAAGCCGAAGCACAGCATGACGGTAGCAAGCCGAGAGATGGGCCGACTCCCGAGCTCACCACCATCGAAGTCGTGCCGCCGCCCGAGCCTCCCCCGAGCGCCGAACGAAGGCCGCTCCAGGAGCAAATTCTGTCTGATATAGCGGAGCAAACCCCCGCGCTCCTCGCCACTTTTTTCTTCGGTCTCGAAAGCGAGGAAATCGATGCCGAGATCGTCGCCGCCCCCGACGAGACCGCGGACCGCCTCATCATCGACAAGCTGCCGGCCTTCGTCAAATATCTCGAGAACCTCGCCGCGATGCGCGGCGACGATCACGTCGAGATTCTCTCGATGAGCACGGAGAATTTCTATCTCATCGTCAAATGTATCCCGGAGACCCAGGAAGGGATTGCCATGATCACCGACCGGAGCCAGCCGGTCACCCTCGCAAGCGCACTTCTCTTGAACAGCGCTCACCGCTACGTAGCGATGCTGGCAGGAACCGCAGTATGATCAGCATTCAGCATTCAGGGTTGAATTCGATGACGGTATCCTCTAACTTGGCCGGCGCCCTCAAATTCGAGAGCTTCATCACTAAATCCAGACCTGAACGCTGAATGCTGAATCCTGAATGCTGAAAGGTTTATTCGTCACGCTCGAGGGGATCGAGGGATGCGGTAAGTCGACGCAAGCTCCGCGTCTCGCCCGCCGGCTTCGTAAGGAAGGCTACCACTGCCTTCTCACCCGCGAGCCCGGCGGCACCTCCATTGGCCGCGAGATTCGCCAAGTAATCTTGAGCCCCGCGAACCACCGCATGTGCGCCGAGACCGAGCTCGGTCTCTATTTTTCCGATCGCGCGCAACACTTGCGCGAAGTCGTTTGGCCGGCGCTCGAAGCGGGCCGTATCGTTCTGTGCGACCGCTTTACCGATTCGACCATGGCTTACCAAGGCTATGGTCGCGGTCTTTCGCTGCGACAGATCCGCGCACTCGATCGGGCCATGACAGGCGAGTTCAGACCCCACGTCACCTTGCTATTGGACTTGTCCGTCGAAGAGGGCCTCGCGCGCGCGCGCAAGCGGAACCGTGAAAGCACGTCGCAGGGCGATGAAGGGCGGTTCGAACAGGAAGAGCTCAACTTTCACCGGCGGGTGCGCTCCGGCTATGCGAAGATGGCGCACAAAGAGAACGAGCGCTACGTCATCGTGCCCGCCTCGGGAAAAGCTCGGGACGTGCACGAAGCCCTTTGGTCCGCTTTGAAGAAGACTCGAAAGCTCCCGCGAAAACATGTCGTTCGAAAAGCTCGTCGGTAACCGAGCCCTCGTCTCGCGGCTCGCGCGCATGGTGGGCTCGGGTAGAGTCCCGCCGAGCCTTCTCTTTTGCGGCCCGTCCGGCGTCGGCAAGCTGCAAGCGGCGATGACGCTCGCCAAGGCGCTCAATTGCAGCCAATCCAAAACCGATCCATGCGGAACTTGCCCGGCCTGTCTCCGCATCGATCGGGAAGAGTACGCCGATGTCCATATCGCGCGTCCAGAAGGTGCGGGCCGTCAGCTGCGCGCAGACGCCGTGCGGCAAATCGTTCGCGAGACCCCGTTCCGCCCATTCGAAGGACGCCGGCGTGTATCGATCCTGATCGATGCCGATCGCATGAACGACGCGGCAGCCAACACGCTCCTCAAAACACTGGAAGAGCCGCCGCCCTGGGCTATCCTCATCCTCATCACTTCGAACGCGGCGGCTCTTTTGCCGACGATCCTCTCGCGCTGTCAGATCTACCGTTTCGCGCCACTCGCGATCGAAGAGCTCAGCGATCTACTCGTAAGCGACCACGACGTCGATCGCGAGCAAGCCACGACGCTCGCCGCACTTTCAGGCGGCAGCTTGACCGCAGCGCTTTCCTACAGGGACGAGCCCCTGACGGACCTCCGCCAAGAAGCGGTGCGGCTTCTGACGGTCGTCGCTCGAGGAGGCCGCGAGCAAGACCTCGTGCCTTGGGCGGACCGGCTCGCGAAAGATAAAAGATTGCTCCTCTTGCTGCATCTACTCATGGGTATGGCCCGGGACGTCGTGGCAACCTTGGCAGGTGGTGCGATCGTCCATCGAGATTTGAAGAGCGAGCTCGACGAGCTGTCCCAGGGGGCGCCTCTCGACGCGTGGCTCGCCGCGTTCGAGCTCACCGAGAATGCCCTCGAAAACCTCCGCGATCGCTACCTCAACAAACGCCTTACGGTGGCTCGGCTCCTCGTGGAAATGAGAGAGCTCTCGCGCTCTCGACAGCTCTCCCCTGCTCTAGACCGCCAATAGGCGGTCAGCAAGTCCTGTGTTAAACTCAAAAGTAATTAACACCAGTTTTTCAGTGTTGTTTCTCTGACGAGCCTATCCTAATTCGTTCCAACGACCAATTCTCGGTCGGCCCAAGCGTTTAGGCGGGTGAATCCGGGCCTGCGGCGTGTCCGACGGGTGGCTACAAAAGAGCGAGGTATCTCGTGAACCGAAAACTGATTCGGCCAAACTTGTCGGACCTCAAAGAACAGATGGGCCCGACGGGCGGAACGCGCGCCAAGCGAGTGCCTCCGGAGCAGACGAACGCGGAGAGCTTCTACTACCTCAAGCAAATGAACAGCAAGACGCCCATGGTGGTGATCTTGCTCGACGGTGAAGAAATCCACGGCATCATCGAGTGGTACGACAAGAACTGCCTCAAGCTCAATCGCACCGACAAGCCGAATGTGCTGCTTCCAAAGCACAACATCAAATATATCTACAAAGCGTCTGAAGCGACTGAAGAGTCTAAGTAGAGGCGGGCCCGGCGGACTCCGTTTCGACCCTCGGTTTGTCCGGCTACCCGCCACCAGCTACCGGTGCGCAGGCTCAAGAACGCTTGTTCGCACCGGCGGTAGCAGGTGGCAGGTGGCAACCTCGGCCCGTCGCAAAGGCTGCCGGACTCTTGTACTTTTCAACGCCGTTCCTTGAGGGCTGCTGCCACGTCGCGATCCATGTCACGCTCGCGGGCGGCCGCTCTTTTGTCGTGCTGCTGCTTGCCGCGGGCCAGCGCGAGCTCAACTTTCAATCGTCCTTTTTTGAAGTACATGCGAGTAGGCACCACGGTCAGCCCTCTCTCGGTAATCTTTCCGATGAGACGCCGGAGCTCGCGTTTCTTGACGAGAAGCTTGCGTGGACGCAGCGGTTCGTGGTTTTCGTTCGTCCCAAAGCGGTAGGGGCTGATGTGCGCTTGCAGCAGATAAAGCTCCCCGTCTCGCACGGCTGCGTAGGCATCCTTCAAATTGACGGCCCCGTCGCGAGCCGCCTTGACCTCGGTCCCCAAGAGGACGAGCCCTGCCTCGAGCCGGTCGAGCAGCTCGTAGATATGCGACGCCTTTCGATTGACGGCGACAATTTTCTCGCCCGACTCAGACGGCCGGGAGCGTGCAGACTTTTTACCCACAATACTTGCCTTGGAAGAAATTCGACGCGTAAACGAAATATCCCTGTTCCTGGTCGTAGCTCCAAAAGAGCCAAAACGAACGGATGGCGGACCGTAGGGAAACGCCCCGATATGGTATACTATATGTTAACTTATTGCCCCGTAAACCCACGGCGGACTGGACCTTACGGCCACCGGCCTTTCCAGAATCGCCTCTTCAGGGGCCCTGGGAGAGTTGCGAAATGACGCAGTTCCTCGCCAAGGTCGGCACGCTCTCCGGTGACATCGAGGAGCTTGCCATGACCGCGGACACCGAAGACGTCCTGCGCGACGAGCTTCGAGGCAAAGGTTACCACGTCTTCCGGATCCGGAGGAGCTTCGGCATCGGCGGGATAACAAACCCTTTCAGCCGGCGGCAGCGCATCACCCTTACCGAGTTCACGCTCTTCAACCAGGAGCTGGCGGCGCTTCTCAAAGCCGGGCTTCCTTTGCTGCAATGCCTCGACATCATGCTCGAGCGGAGGAGCAACCCGCTGTTCAAACGGGTCCTCACCGATATCCGCAACAAGGTCAAATCCGGGATGGCGCTCTCCGACGCATTCCGCTCGCATGGCGATCTCTTCCCACGCATCTACTCGGCCTCGCTCGTCGCGGGCGAGAAAAGCGGCGGTCTCGAGACCGTGCTAAAGTCCTATGTACGCTATCTCAAGCTCAGCGAGGCCACACGCAAGAAGGTCGTCGCCGCGCTGGTCTACCCCGCCTTCCTCTTTGCAACGCTCATGATGGCCGCGGCTTTCTTGCTCCTCTGGGTGATCCCCCGTTTCGCCGGGTTCTTCGAAGCCTTCGACGCCGACCTCCCGATCCTCACCGTCGTCCTCCTGACCGTCGCGAATACTTTGCGCGATCATATCGTCATCCTAACAACCGCAGCCGTCGCCGGAGGCGCCTTCTTCTATATGTGGTCGAAGCGCGATGGCTCCAAAGCCATGATCGATCACTTCGTGCTGAAGCTCCCGTTTCTCGGCCCCGTATTCCACCTCTTCGCGACATCGCAGTTGACGCGCGCGCTCGGGACGCTGCTTTCTGGCGGCATCCCTCTCGTCCAGGCCATCGACATCTCCGCGGGCTCGATCAGCAATCGTCATATCGGCGGAGCGGTCGCGCCCGTCGTCGAGCGTGTGCGTGAAGGAAAAGCCTTCTCGAGCAGCCTGGAGCACACGGGCGCGTTCTCGAATCTCACCATCGAGATGGTCAGGGTCGGAGAGAATACCGGCGATCTCGCCGAGATGCTCCATAATGTCGCCGATTTTGCCGACGAGGAGATCGAGAACCGGTTGAACCTCATGCTCGCCGTGCTCGAGCCGGTCGTGCTCCTGTTCATGGGCAGCCTGGTAGCCATGATGCTTCTCTCTATCTATCTGCCGATGTTTGATTTGATGAACGCGGCGCGGTCGGGATATTAGGACCAAGTCATGGCGACGCCCAGCGACGCGAACCATTTCGTGCCCGAGCTCGATCCGGAAGGCGCCGCGCTCACCCCGGAAGAGGCACGGAACAAAGAGGACAACGACGCGAAACGACTCGCCGAGCGTTGCCGCCTCAAGTTCATCGATCTGACAAGCTTTCAGCCCGATCAGGAGCTGTTCCAGAGCGTCCCGGTCGATCTCATGTTCCGCTACAACTTCCTCCCGTATCGGAAAGAGGACGGGAAGCTCGTGGTCGTCACGGCCGATCCGACCAACGTTCCCGCAATGGATGAGATCGCGTCGATCTTGAATATGCCCGTGCGCGCCGCGGTGGGCACCGATTCCGCCATCCAGGAGCTGCTCAAGAAAAGCCAGAGCGCGCAGCGCGTGCTCGAGGAGGCCTCCGAAAGCTTCCACATGGAGATCATCCGCGAGGACGAAGAGGGCGAAGAAACGCTCTCGATGGACCGCCTGGCGGACACGTCGAGCCCCATCATCCGGCTCATCGACTCGGCCATCTACAATGCGTTGAACCGCCGGGCTTCCGACATCCACATCGAGACCCGCGACGAAGAGGTCGTCATCAAGTACCGTATCGACGGCGCCTTGACGCGCGCGATGAAGCCCATCCCCAAGGCCCATCACTCCGAGATCATCAGCCGCATCAAAGTCATGGCGGAGCTCGACATCGCCGAAAAGCGCGTCCCCCAGGACGGACGTTTCCGGCTCAAGATCAAGGGGCGCCGGATCGACTTTCGCGTCTCGATCATGCCGAGCATCCACGGAGAAGACGCCGTCATCCGTATTCTCGACAAAGAGTCCATCAGCGAGCGCTTCACCGAGCTGAGACTCGACATCCTGGGCATGGCCGAGTCCGAAGTCAAGAGCATCCGTCGTTTCATTCACGAGCCCTACGGGATGTTCCTCGTGACCGGGCCTACCGGTAGCGGCAAGACGACGACGCTCTACGCCGCGCTTTCCGAGATCTACAACGAAGAGGACAAGATCATCACGATCGAAGACCCCGTCGAATATCAGCTCGAAGGCATCACGCAGATTCCCATCAACGAGAAAAAAGGCCTCACTTTCTCGCGCGGGCTACGCTCTATCCTGCGTCATGACCCCGACAAAATCATGGTGGGAGAGATCCGGGACTCGGAAACGGCACTGATCGCGATCAACGCCGCGTTGACGGGACATCTCGTGTTCACGACGGTCCACGCGAACAACGTCATCGACGTCATCGGGCGCTTCCTGAACATGGGTGTGGAGCCTTACAACTTCGTCTCGTCGCTCAACTGCATCCTCGCGCAACGGCTCATCCGCGCGATCTGCACGTTCTGCAAGAAACCGTTCAGAGCCGATGCGGCCCTTCTCCAGGACTCCGCGCTCGATCCGCTACGCTACGGCAAGCACACGTTCTATCGCGGTGAAGGCTGCATTCAATGCTCGGGATCGGGGTACAAAGGACGCCAGGCTATCAGCGAGCTTCTCGGCTTGAGCGACGAGATGCGCGAGATGCTCATCGAAAGGCGGCCTGCGGTAGAGATCAAGAAAGCCGCGAAGGAATCGGGTATGGTCTTTCTCCGAGAATCGGCCGTCGACAAGGCGCTTTCGGGCCTAACCACGCTCGAGGAGATCAACCGCGTCACCTTCGTGGCGTCTTGAGACGATGAGGCCAAAACGGTAAGGATGACGATAAAGATGAGCAGAAGAAGCCCCTTGATACGCTGGCTCCTCGACCCCGAGCCACCGGGGCTCGGTCTGGATTTACGCACCGGTGAGCTTTCGGTCGCACGCTTGTCAACGAAACGCGGCAAGCCCGAGCTGGATTTGTGCGTTACCGCGCCCCTGCCACCGAACTGTCTCGCGTTCAGCATGCTCGAGCCCAACATCCTCGATCCGAAAGCGCTCGGGCAGTCGATCGAGAAGGTCATGCTCCGCGTGGGGGGTGCAAATGGAGCGAAGCGACTCGCGCTGTCGCTCCCCGACTATGTCGCACGTATCTCGGTCGTCAAGCTCGCCGAAGCTCCCCGTTCGACGTCGGAGACGATCGACATGCTCAAATTCCGACTCAAGAAGTCTCTGGGCTTCGATACCGAAAAAGCGCGGATCGCGTTCGAGCGGCTTCCCGGCATAACACCCGCCTACCTCACAGGCGTCATGCACGAATCGGTCGTCGGGCAATATGAGGATTTTCTCGCCGAGCTCGGTTTCGAGGTTGGGCTCGTGATCCCGGCAAGCGTGAGCCTGCGCCAGCTCCTCGCTCCCGTTGCCAGCAGCAAATTGGCACCCGGGGCGGATTATTTCTTCGTCAACGTCGAACGGGAATATTTCACAGTCAGTCTGGTACGAGATCTAGAGGTTCCCGTTTTGACCCGAACCTTGGGGCTGCGCTCGGGCGATGGTGACGGCCCGGCCGCCATCTACAGCGAAGACGATCTTCTTCGGGAGATCATCCCAACCGCCATTTATTACCGGGAGAATCTCAAGGGGTCTTCTCTCGAGAGGATTTATTACCGCTCGCTCAGGCCGGATCTGATCCACCTACGCGAGCTCTTAGAGGAACAATTCGAAGCGCCGACCGAGCCGCTCAATCTGAGAAGTGCTATGGGAGTCGCCGAGAATCTGAAGATGGACGCAGCCCTCGCTGATTCGGTGAGCGCCGCGGCCGGAGCGGCGCTCGGTAGCGCTGCCTGAGGCCTGACGGACGATGTCGAACCGTTTCAATTTCGCGCAACGCCCTTTCGCGAATGAAAGGCTTCCGCGATTGGTTTTCGTCGCGGCGGCGACGCTCGTCATCGGCCTCACGCTCGTGCACGGTTTCTTCCTCGCCCGCTACCTCGTCCGCGAGCGAGAAGAGCTCGACGTACAGGTCGCCGAGCTACGGGACGAGCTTGCCGGCACCGCGTCGCGCATCGCGAGCGCCGAGGTGAACGTCGCTCAAGGGCAGACAGCTCTCGGCAACGAGAGAACGGCGTTTCTCGCGCGTATCTACCGGCTCAAGAGCTTCTCGTGGACAGGCCTTTTCAACGAGCTCGAGGCGATCACGCCGAGAGCCGTGCGCATCACCTCGATCGCACCGAACGAGGTCGACGGCGAGATTTCGGTGACGCTGACGCTCGTAGGGCGCACGCTCCAAAACGTGCTCGAGATGGTGAGCGCACTCGAAGCGAGCTCGTTCTTCGCGACCGTGTTTCCACTGGACGAAGTCGATTTGGCCGATCTGGGCGCCGGCACAGCCAGCGGCATCGCGGCCACGCTACGGCTTCGTTATGTGGATTTCGAGCCCACAACTACCGAGCAAGAACCTGAACCGGAACCTGGGCTTCAAGATGCCACGACGCACGATGCGGCCGTTCTCGACGTCATCGAAGACGACAGAAGACCGAAGGTGGAGCGTAACCCATGAACGCGTTTCGAGCTTTTCTCGAGAAACTCAAGAAGAGGCGGAAGGCGTTCGTCCACCTCTTGATTCTTCTCGTCGTGAACGGCGTGCTCTTCGCCGGCGTGACTTACCGGCTCGCCAACAAGCAGGAGATTCTCGCCGACGATCAACAACGGCTGAGTCTCGAGCTCGAACAGAAAAAAGCCGAGCTCGAAGCGTTGTCTTTGGACGAAGCCCGGGTGACGGCCAACGCCAACGCCGTTACCGATTTTTGGACCGATGTCGTAAAAACACGCGTTCCGGGACTCACGGAAGCGTGGGAGGAAATCGACCGCCTCACCAAAGAATCGAATGTCATCAAAGGCCGCACCGCCTATGGCCGCGAATTAATGGATGTCGGCCTCGAGCAGATCAAAGCCACGATGCCGGTCGAGGGCACCTATTTCGACCTCGTGCGCTTCATCAATCGGCTCGAGCGCTCGGAGCGCTTCTTCCTCGTGGAGGAAGTGCGACTCGCGCAGCGGGAGAGGCAGGGGACCACGATCCGGCTCGATTGCAGCATTTCGTTCTATCTCAAGGCAGGAACGACTCCCGCCGAAGAGGCCGGCTCATGACGCGTCACCATCGAGACCCTGCGAGCGGGTTCACCTATATCGAGCTCATCATTGCAACCATGATTCTCGTCATCCTCGCTGCCGCCATCATCCCCGTGGCGACGGTGAGCTCGAAGCGTGCCAAAGAGATGGAGCTTCGGCGCTCGTTGCGGATGATACGCACGGCTATCGACGAATATAAGCGGGCGGTGGATCTCGGGATGATCGGCGGCATCGATGTCCAGCTCGGAAGCGAAGGCTATCCCGAGGAGCTCGAGGTGCTCGTCGAAGGCGTCGAGCAAGTGGGGACGCCGGGCAAGAAGCTCAAATTCCTGCGCCGCATTCCCGTCGACCCGATGACGAGCAGCACCGATTGGGGCCTCCGTTCTTATCAGGACGAACACGATTCAGGATTTTGGGGCGGGCAAAACGTATTCGACGTCCATTCGAAGAGCACGGGCGTCGCCCTGGACGGGACGAGCTATCGTGATTGGTAAATTCAAGCGCGCGTCGCGGTCGAGAGAGAGCAGCGGGTTTACGTTCATCGAGATGGTCATCGTCATCGTGATGTTGTCCATCTTGATGGCGATCGCGGTACCGGTTTACCTGGCGCAGTTACGGAGCACGCGCGAAGGCGTCCTCAAGAACAATCTCGCCACCATGCGCGAGCGGCTCGACCAATACCGCGCCGATCGCAACAAATATCCGTCGAGCCTTCAGGAGCTCGTCGACGGTGGTTACCTACGCAGCCTCCCCGAAGACCCGATGACGGGCGCGAACGAATGGGAAGAGGTCTATAGCGACTACGACCCCAACGAGCCCGATGCGGAGCCCGGTATCTTCGACATCCACAGCCGGTCTGCCGAGACCGGATCGGATGGAAGGCCTTATAGCGAATGGTAAAGTTGCACGCGATACGTTACGGAATAACGCCTATTGCTCTGGTCGCGCTGGCGCTCGCCTTTGGCTGCGCTTCCGAGCCGGCGCCTAGCGCGGAGCCATCCGAGCGGCGCGCGCCGCGACGTTCCGGCCGCCCCGCGCCACCTATCGATGCCGAGCTCGACTTGCAGGCCATGCTCTCGCCCGTACCCGAGTACGAAGGACAGGGGCGGAATCTTTTCATCTACGGTCCCGAGCCGCGGTCGACAGGGAGCGCCACTGCGCCACCACCACCGCCAACAAGAACGACGCAAACGCGGCCGCCAGCGCCAACGACCGCTCCGCGTCAAGGGCCCCGTCCCAGCGTCAGGATGGACGTGAAATATGCGGGTTTCGTCGAGAAGACCACCCCCACGGGTGGCAAAGCCAAGTATGCGATTTTTCTCGACGGCAACGAGATTCTCACGGGCGCCGAAGGCGAGACCGTCGCCAACCGATTCACCGTGATCGAGATCGGTCTCGAATCGGTGACCGTTTCTGCGAAAGGATCGAGCGCTACCCAGCGCATTCCGCTTCAGTCCAACTGAGGAACCATGAGAAGAACCCCACAGCAAGCACTGCTCCTTGTGTCGATCTTGGCGGTCGCTCTCAGCATTCTCGCCTGTACCGCCGGCGCGAGCGCTCACCGAAAAGGCCGCGAGGCCGCTCAGCGTGGCGACAGAGACGCTGCCGTCGTGTTCTACACGCGCGCCGTCAACGAGGACCCGAGCAACATCGAATATCGCCTGGGACTCGAGCGCGCCCTCGCAGACGCCGGCGCCTATCACGTGCAGCAAGGTCAAAAACACCTCGCCGCCGAAGAGCTGGAAGAAGCGGTCAACGAGCTCCAGTTCGCGCTGCAGCTCGATCCGTCGAATCGTTACGCCGTCGGCCTTCTCGAGGAGACGCGCCAGAAGCTCGCCGCGCGCAAAGCCGCCCAAGAAGACGCCATAGATTTCGAAGCCCGGAGGCGCCGCGCGCGCGAGCTCTTCGGCCAGCGCCCCATTCTCGAGCCGTCTTCGACCGCTCCCATCCAATTGAAGTTCGCCGAAGATACGAGCCTTCAGAAGATCTTCGAGGTCCTGTCGAAGCTCTCGGGCATCAACATCCTGTTCGACGAGTCGTTCCGCGACAAGCGAGTGACCGTGGACCTCGTGGACGTCTCTTTCGAAGAGACGCTCGACAAGCTCGTGTTGATCAACCGGCTCTTTTACAAAATCGTCGACTCATCGACGATCATCATCATCCCCGACAACGCGCAAAAGCATCGTCAATATGACGAGCTCGTTCTCCGGACGTTCTTCATCGTCAATGCCGAAGTGAACACCATCGCGAACATGCTTCGCACCATCGCCGGGATCCAGCGCGTGCAGCCCAACCCCGAGCTGAAAGCGATCACGGTACGGGCCACGCTGGATCAGGTAGCCGTGGCCGACCGCATCATCGAGCTGAACGATAAGACCAAGTCCGAGATCCTGCTCGACATCGAGATCCTCGAGATCAACCGCAGCAAGATGATCGAGTACGGGTTGGCGCTCGCGGAGTATACGATCGGCCTCGGCTTTCGACCGGCGGGAAGCGGCACGAGCGCGGACGCGGATGCGGGTACAGCGGCAACCGGTATCCGACTCAACCGCCTCACGTCGGTGAACGCCTCCGACTTCATCCTCGCTTTCCCGACGGCGGCCACCTTCCGCTTGTTCAAGAGCAAGTCCGAGGCCCGGCTTCTGTCGGCGCCGAAGCTTCGCGCAACCGAGGGCCAGCCTGCCGAGCTCAGGATCGGCGCCGAAGTGCCCGTTCCCGTGACGTCGTTCGTCTCGCAGTTCGGAACCGGCGGCGTTCCCACGACACCCGTGACCTCGTTCCAATACCGAAATATCGGCATCAACATATCGATCACGCCGAAAGTCTTCATCGACGGCGAGATCGAGCTCCAGCTATCTCTCGAGACGAGCACGCAGCTCGAGACACGTATCATCGGCGGTATCGAGCTTCCCGTTTTCGGTACGCGGAACGTGACCAACGTCGTGCGTCTCCGGGACGGAGAAACGAATCTCATTGGCGGACTTTTCGAGCAATCGGATCGTCGGAGCATCTCGGGAATTCCCGGCCTAACGGATATACCGCTTCTCAGCCGTCTGTTCTCGAGAAACATCGAGGATTCTTCGAGGACCGACATCGTCTTTTCCGTCACGCCGCACATCGTGCGCGCGCCGCGCATCACGGAGAGGGACCTAGCACCCCTCCCGATGGGAACGGAACAACAGATCAAAGTTCCCGGACCGCGTCCATACATCTTCGACCCCGCGCGAAATGCCGAGCCGCCTCCGCCCGAGGAGGAGATCGGCGCCCCCGAGGAGGTCGTCGAGCAACCCGAGGTCACCGAGCAACCCGAGGTCGCCGAGCAACCCGTCGACGTCGGACCCGCGCCGGAACCGGTCGCCGCTGAGGCCGATATCGCCGCTAGGGACGAGCCTGCCAGCGGGCGCAAAAGGCCCATCTCGATTCTCTTCAGCCCACCGACCGCAACGATCGCCGTCGGCGAACAGATCGACGTCGTCGTTCTGGCGGGCGGCGCGCTAGGATTGTCAGCCGGAGAGCTCACAATTACCTATGATACATCCACGTTCTTTCTCTTCGATGTCAAGCCGGGCGCTTTCTTGACCATCGACGGCAAGCCCGTTGATTTCACACCCACCTTCAACCCCGGCGAAGTGCACATCGCCTTTGCGCGACATGACGACACGACCGGACTCCGCGGCTCGGGCCATTTGGTCCGTTTGAGCTTCCAAGCGCTCGAACCCGGCCGGGCACGCGTCATCAGCGTGCGCGGTTCCCTTCTCGATCCCGATGGAACCAGCATCCCGGCAAGTTTTTCTTCTCTACGCATCGAGGTCCAGTAATGTTTCGAACACGACTCCGAATCCCCGTTGTGCTGATCGTGGCGGTCCTCACGCTCGTCCAGTGCAAGCCCGTGCCACTCACGGCGCCCGGGGGAGCGACCTTCACCATCACCGCCAACCCCACATCGATTCCCGCTGTTGGCGGAACCTCCACGATTACTATCGTGATGTTCAAGGCCGCCGAAGATGGCGGTGGCACCGTGGCCGACGGCACACAAATTTTTCTGACGACGAATCTGGGCATCATCGAAGAACGGGTCGCGACCACGATCGGTATCGCGCGCGCCACGCTCCAAAGCAACGGCCGGGTAGGTACGGCGACCATCACCGCGGCCTCGGGGACGGTCACAGCGGAACCCGTCACGGTGGAAGTCGGCGCCGGCATCACTATCCTGCTCACCGCCAACCCACCCACGGTGACCCCGCCCAACGTCACGAGCGAGATAATCGCAACCGTTTTCGACGCCGAGAACAACCGCGTGCCAGGCGTACCCATCATCTTCACTACGTCTGCGGGCGCTTTGGCATCACAGGGCGCGAGTCTCAGGACCAACGCGAGCGGTCAGGCCTTCGATCGCTTGACGCTTCTGAGCGAAGGGACCGCAACGATAACGGCTTTCTCTGGAGCCGTGGTTTCGAATACAGCCACGGTGAGCCGGGGCACCGTACCCGGGCCGCTCGTCACGTCGATCTCCCCGACATCCGGTGAGCCAGGAGCGACGCTCAGCGTAACCATCAACGGGCTCGACTTCCAGCCGGGAGCGGTCGTGAGCTTCGGTGAAGGCATCTCGGTGAACTCGGTAACGTTTGTCAACTCGAACCAGCTCGTCGCGAGCATCACGATCGATTCAGACATCCAAAACACTACCTCGTCCCGTACGGTGACGGTGACGAATCCAGACGGAATCTCTGGGAGCCTACCGAACGCGTTTCGTATCGCCACGGAGAACCCTGCACCCCTGATCACTGGCCTCAACCCCACGCAAACAGGCACCCGCGACAGCGTTGTGACTGTGTTCATCAATGGCCTTAACTTCCAGTCGGGAGCCCAGGTCAGCTTCGATAATCCTGGTGAATCCGTAACTGTCGACGCGGTCAGGTTTAACAGCGTGTCCCAGCTCGAAGTGGACATCATTGTTGTTACTGACCCGCCCGGCCCACCGATGGGAACCCCGTTCACGGTACGAGTCATCAATCCCGACGGCCTTCAGAGCAATTCCAAGACCTTCACCGTGAACTGAGATGCGAGGCGAAGTTCATTTCTTGGTTGGCGCGCTTCTCAGCCTCTTCATCCTCGTCGGGGTCGTAGGCTGTGACAAGTTCCAGGAGCCTCTGCCGACCGCGCCCACGCCGCCTCCGCCACTTGGCTTCAGCCAGTTTCGAATCGCGGGGCATTGGGAGGCCGTTAGCGAGCAGGGGCGCCGTATCGCGTTCGACGTCACGTCAGACGGGCACGTCGTGAATGGGCGGCTCAACTTCCATCACGAGTGCAACGTCGGCCGCTGGCGAGCCACGATCGACGGATTCACTGCGGAGATCGTCGACGACGCCTTCCTGACATCCTTCGACTGGCGGAGAAGCGGCGACGGCTCTATTCTCGCCGGGCACACGCTCTCAGGGACGTACACCGTCTCTGGAAAGTTCGATTCCGATGTTCGGATGCGGGGCGCCCTCATCGACGCCGTCACCGACGTTCGCAAAAGCGATCAGCCGTCGGGTGTGGTCTGCCAGACGATCCACGTTCCCTTCGACGGAGAAAAGGATCCGTGAAAGCCCGCCCGCTACTTCTCATCTCCTTC
>SMYC01000099.1 GCA_004356105.1 Acidobacteriota bacterium
AGGCGCGGGCGGAGAAGGCGCGGGCGGAGAAGGCGCGGGCGGAGAAGGCGCGGGCGGAGAAGGCTTGGCAGGAACCACAGGGCGCGAGAGAGGTTCCTGGGCGGGCATGGACTCCGCGGAAGGACCCGTCCCTGCATCCGGCGCTAGGTGACACTCTATAAAAACATCACTTCCAAGCCGGAATCGCCCACCCGCCTCGAGCCGCGTCGGCTCCTCCACGCGCTTGTCGTCGATCCAGACTCCATTGGCGCTTTCGAGGTCGGTGATCCGGAATCCGTCCGAAGCGCTCTCGATTCGGGCATGTCTGCGCGAGATGTTCCTGGCGTCGAGGACGACGTCACAGTCTTTCCCTCGCCCCACCACGGCGGAATCTCCGCTCACGGCGAATTCCTTCTCTCGCGAATCTTTGCCGGGGAACGTTATCCGCAGCAGGAAAGCCGGAGACGAGCGGGGTGTTACAGCGGGGCGAGCGCTCGGCGGCTCAAAGACGGTCGCCTCGGCGGTCGGAGCGAGAACGGTCGCTTCGGCCGGCAAGCACTCCAAAACCGTGGACCCGATGCGGAAGGTTTGCCCCGGCGAGAGCACGATCCCGGTCACTCGTGTTTCGCCAACCCACACCCCGTTGCCGCTACCGAGATCGGTGAGCCGGAATCCGTCTTGAAGCTGCTCGACGCGGGCGTGCTCGCGGGAGACGCTGCTCTCGTTCAGCACCACCGTGCAGGCCTCGTCCCGACCGATGGTTGCGACCCCACCGCTAATCGAAATCTCGGCGCCGGGTCGCTTGACGCCGGACGCAACAACACGCAAACGGAACCCGCCCGTAACAGACGAGGCCGTCGTCAAAGGGACAACCTCCACACTCGTATTTCGAACATCAATGTCACCCCCACTAGATCATGCCGACCAAGGCCTGGTAGGGTCCTTCGACGTCCTTCATTTCGTCATGGGTGCCGCGCTGCACGATCTTCCCGCGCTGGAGCACAATGATTTCGTCGCAGTCACGAATGGTGCTGAGACGGTGGGCGATTACGATGCATGTACATCCGCGCCGGCGCATGCTTTCATCGATCATCATCTCAGTCGTCGGATCCAGCGCGCTGGTGGCTTCGTCCAGGACCATGATGGTCGGCTCGCCCACCAGCCCGCGCGCGATCTCCAAACGCTGACACTGGCCGCCGCTGAAATTGCCGCCGCCTTCTTCCACGGAAGCGTTGTAACCACCCTCGCGGGCCTCGATCACATCGCTGATGGCCGCGTCCGTCGCGGCCTGGTGAACCCGTGGCGGGGGGATTGTCGGATCCCACATGGTGATGTTCTCGCTCAACTTACCGCCGAAGATGAAAACTTCCTGATCGACGACCGAGAGAGAATTGAGGATGAGTGATCGGGGAATGCGCTCACGCGGTACGTCGTCGAAGAGGATTTTCCCTTTCCACGGCACATAGAGACCGGACACGAGCTTGGCCACCGTGGACTTGCCGCTGCCGCTGGCGCCGACGAGCGCCACTCTCTGTCCCGGCTCGATCACGAGGTTGAAGCCCTCGATGAGCGGACGTTCCAGCGGGCTGTAGCCAAACGTGACGTCCCTCAACTCGACTTTGCCCGACAGCTTGATCACATTTGGGTCGAATTTCTTTAGCGCCTCAGGTTTCTGCTCATACTGGGGGTCCTGCGGGTAGTTCAGAACGTCGTCCAGACGGTTCATGTCTCCTTGCAGCTCTTGCAAGGTGGCGCCGAACTGCACAAGCGACGTGAGCGGACGGGCGAAACTGGTGAGCAGCGATTGATAAGCAACGAGCATGCCCACCGTCAGCTCACCATCCATGACCTTGATGCCGCCAAGAACGAGAACCGCTACCCGAGACATCGTCTGAACGAGCGGCGGGACCGCCGAGACCATCTGCGCGAGCACTCCTAGAGACTGCTCGCCATTAATTGTCTTGGCGTGATAACCAGCCCAGCGAGAGAAGAATTCTCCTTCCGAGCCTGTCGCCTTGAGCGTCTCGATCATCTGGAGCCCACCCATCGCCGTTCCCATCAACTTGCCCTTTTCCTGCAGGAGCCGGCGGCTGGCATCAATTCGGGAGCGAGACGCGAGCTTCACCGCCGCGACATTGATGAGCGCGATGACGAGGACCACAACGGTGAGAACTCCGTCATAAAGGAACATGAGCATGGCGTAGAAGACGGTCATGAAGCTGTCGATCATGGTGGTCGCGAGTTTTCCAGAAACGACGTTGGCGACCTTGTTGTTGATCAGAACGCGCGAACCGATTTCACCGGCGAATCGCTGACCGAAATACGCCGCGGGCAGGCGCAGGATGTGATTGAAGAAGCGAGCCGAGGTTGCCAGCGCGAGTTTGGTCTCCAAACGAAGGAGAAAGTATTCCTGGAGCCATTTCAGCACCCCTTGGATCACGACGGTGACAGCCATCGCGGCGAGAAGAGGCTTGATCAGCCAGTTCTGCCCGCCGATGAGAAAGTCGTCGATGAAGATCCTGCTGAAGGTCGGGATCACCAGCCCTGGAATCACCAGCAACAATCCGCACAGGACCGCAAAAAGCAGCGCCAGCTCCGATCCTACGAGACGGGACCGCAAGGCGGACATCATGGCGGGCGGGGCGCCGCCTTTACTGAACTCCGGGCCGGGCTCGAAGCCGAGAGCGATGCCGGAATAGGACGCGTCGAGCTCTTCCAGGCTGATAATCGTGGGTCCCCGGGCCGGGTCATTGAGAAAGACTTTGCCTCCACTGAAGCCATCAAGAACGACGAAGTGATTGAAGTTCCAGAAGAGGATGAGCGGCAACTTGGCCTCATAGAGCTTTTCGAGCTCGCTCCACTTGTAGCCCTTGGCGATGAGTCCGAACTTGCGCGCTGCTTTCAGGACGTTGCTCGCCTTGCTTCCGTCGCGCGAGACCCCGCACTCTAGCCGGAGCTTCTCTAGAGGCACCCAACGCCCGAAATGGCCGAGGACCATAGCCAGAGCAGCCGCGCCACACTCCACCGCCTCCATTTGCAGCACCGTCGGCGTCTTCACCCGTCGCCGCGGAGGCTTGGGGAGCGGGGACGTCGCCGAGGCGTTCCCGTTTTCCGTCAAGCGCGGACCTCAGTTCAATCCGAGTGTCGACTTGACGATCGGCAAAATGTAGGTGTAGGGAGGCTTTCGATCCACGACCACCGAGACCGAAATAGGCGTGCCGCTCTCGATCTTGAAGGGCGGACCGCCCGAGGACGACCACTCGAAGCCGCTCTCGGTGCTAGAACTCGGAATGAGCGCAGCCCGAACTTCGATCTTGGAGCTCGTGCCGAGGAGCTCCCGCACTAGGGCTGCATTAGCGATGACGGAAAGCGCTCCCTCGGGTGTGACCGGATAGTCGCCCACGGTCTGCACCACTCCTTTCATGAAGCCAAACTCTTCCTTCTTGACGTTCGAGGGCGCGATCTCCGCCTCCATCCCGGGTCGGATTTGCTTGCCCTTAGTAGAGGCGACATACAGAATGGGCTGCATTTCCGCGGACAGCGGCTCCAGAACAGCGATGACCTCGCCAAGAGACACGCTATCTCCCGCCGTTTTCTTCATCTCGATCACGCGTCCGCTCCCGTTCGAGGTTATTTCCGAAACGCGCTCGCCCCTATTCCGCAGCTCTTCCCAGCGTCGTTGGACCGCATCGACTTGAAGCTTGCGGCTCCTGATGCGTTGCTCCATTTGACGCATCGTGGCGCGCAAGTTGTTGACGTTAGCCTCCAAGTTGATTTTGTCACGCTCGACGGAGAGGATACTGCTCCTGGTCGTGAGCCCGTTCTCGAAGCTCTTCCGTTTGATGACAAGCACTTCTTCTACCTTTGCCAGCTCCGCCTGGGTCCTCTCAAGGTCGGCTCGATTCCCGCTGATTGTCGCCAGATCCTCGAACCGCGCCGCTTCGTATTCTCGTTTCTGTTGCTCGTACGCGGAAAAAGCGTTGGCAACTCGATCGACCATGTCCGGCTGAGCGACCGTGGCAACGATCTGCCCGGCCTCCAGGTGGTCGTTCAGTTTGATATTCAAGGTCAACAGGACGCCGTTTCCGCTCGCCTGAAGCTCCAGCAAGTTGCCACCCCGGATCAGGATCCCCTGGCCCTCCACGCGCGTCGGGATGCTGCCAAATACACTCCAAACGAGCACCAGTGCCAGGATTCCGCCCATCGTGGTGAGCGCGATCCAGCCTCTCGGGGAGGTCACTTGCATCAGCTGGTCGAGTTGTTCCGGTGAAGCCAGCTTGTCAAGAGCTGCTTTTCGAAATAGTTGCTGGTCGGCCATGCGCTATCTCCTTGCCTTACGGGACTACGTACATAGACGGGTCGAAGGAGACGAACTCGAGGCTCGTATTCTCCTGCTCGTAGGTAACTATCGTTCCGGTCTCGAATCGCAAGCGCGAGAGGATACTGAGGTAGATTTGCAGATCCCGCACCAGCTCCAGCTGTTCCCTGAGTAGATCTTCCTCCGTAATCAGCATGTCGACCAGCGTGATATCACCATTCTGATACCTGGCTCTCGCAGTCTCAAGCGTATCATCGTAGTGCGCCACGGTCTCGCGACGCGCTTGGAGCGCCGCCACGGCTAGACCCAGCGTCCCCCTCACCTCGATGACGTTGTTGCGGACACTACGCTCCAGGTCGGTGAGGTCGATCTGGCTCGTCGTCAACAAAGATTGCTCTCGCAACAGGCGTCCTTTCGCGACGTTGTTCTTGAAGGGCAAGTCGAACGTGAGCTGAACGCGAAAAAAAGGCTTGTAGTCGCGTCTCGTCGAGCGATAGAAGCCGCGGGGATTGTAGAAGCGGAGCGGGGTGTCCGAGGGCGGATCGTCCACTTCGTCCGGGAGATATCGAAAATACGGGCTTTCATAGAAAGTGCTGAGGCCGCCCGTCGCCAGGAAGTCGATGCGGCGCTTCAAGTCGGCGCGCGCCGCATTGGTGAGAAACTGCTGGGCGTCCTGTGCCTGAGACAAGGCGCGGGCGTCGCGACGCTCTTCGAGAGCAAGATCGATGAGCACGTCAGCACTCGGCTCGCCGCTCACCGCCATGGTGAAGCCCTCCGATGGGAGCGGTGCCTCCACGAGCTTCTCGACGCTGAGACCGATGGTGTCCGCGAGGCCGAACCGCCCATCGAGGAGCGCCAGCCGGCTGGCCGCGCCTGACTCGAAAACAGCCGCCGTCTGGGCTCGCACGCGATTGATCTGCGACGCTGGAATTTCATCGGCCTCGATCAGATCCTCGGTAATCTCGACGAGGTTGCGATGGCGCTCGGCCGATTCTTCCAGTAACAAAACCGTATCCCAAGCGGCGATCAAGTTGAAGTAAGAGAGAGTGGTTCGGAACACTTCTGCGGAGATCAGATGGCGAAGCCGATCGCGTCGAGCCGCAACCCCCGCCTCCGAGGCGCGCTCGGAAGCGCTCGCCGACTCCCCACGCCCCTTGCCGAGCGGTACGACGAGCCCCAAAGTGAGGAAATTCGGAAAGCGATTCTGAATCGGGAGGCGTCCGAAAGTGGGGTCGAGCGGCTTGTCATCGAAGTTGTCCTTCTGGCTCTTCAAGCTGATGTCGCCTCGCACGCTAATGCCGCTCCGGAAAAACTTCACCCAACGGAGGTCGATCGATATCTGCTTCGACGTCACATCCATCGGAAGAGGGCCGAGACGCTCTAGCGCGAGCGCCGCCTTCGTCGAAACTTCTTCCGCAATCTCGGAGCGTAGGCGGAACTGCGATCTCCGTCGCTCGACGAGGTCCGACCTCTGCTCCTCGAGGAGCCTCGCGATCTGCAAGTTGCTTCCCGCCGCCGCCTCGAGGACACGACGGGTGAAGCGAACATCGTTGGAATCGCAAATGAGATCGATATCGATGCCCCTGAAGCGAATGATGACGTCGGTGGCAAGGGACTCCCCGCCGATGACGATATCGTCGTTGTCGAAATCCAAGCCGGCCGGACACAAAGGCTCTTGCCCGTCGTTCTCCAGTGCCTTTACGAATTGCTGGTGGAGCTCCGAAAAAGTTTCCGCCGTTCTCGCCAGCGTATCGTGAAACTCCTGGATTTGATCCAACTCGCTGTCGATGAGCTCTTGGTTGAACCAACTGAAACCAGGCGCCAACCCCAGAGTGTGATCGAAAGCGCCTTTGGCTTGCTGGAGCTGGCCGAGTGAGCGCGCGAGGTCCTGCTTAGCGAGCTGGATTCTAGGATTGTGGAACACCGTGAGCTGGACCGCCTCGGTGAGACTGAGCTCCGGTGCCTCGAGCTTGACCGGCGCACGCACTTCGAGCGCCTCGGCGGGCTCGAGCGCGTGGGTCCGCATCCTGATAGCGCTCTGGCCGGCACTCGAGCCGGCGGCGACGCCGGTCGCGGCCACAACCATCATCAGCGAAAGCCAACTGCCGCTTGCGCCTCTCGCGACCTGCCGCCTCCGATGGTGCCTCCCCGCAGCGCTCACCGGGAGCCTCGAGCCGGAATACTCACCAATTGCTCCTGCGTGACTTCACTCCGTCCGCCGCGATGGGTCACGAGACGTCCGGTCTCGAACCGGAGCTCGGCCAGGAGTCGTGCGAACGCTTCCTGGGCAGACGCCAGCGACAAGCGAGCGCCCGTTTGTTGATCCTCGGTCAAGATGGCGTCGACCAATGTGGCATCGCCAGCCTGAAACCTTTGAAACTCCGCATCGATGGTGTTCTGGTAGAAATCGACTGAGTCCTGTGCCTGGCGCGTGCGCTCAGCGGCGTCCAGAAGTGTTGCCGCCAGGCGGGCAATCGACAGCCGGATGACCCGTTCCAGGTCGGTGGTGGCAATGCGGCTCGAGCGCACGTCGGCGCGACGGGAGGTCAACACGCCGTGGAGAAAATTGTTTCCGAAGGGCTTTTCGAGCTCGACCGACACGTTGAAGCTTGGGCCCACCCAACGATCGGTCGCCTTGCCAAAGGCGCTCTCCCCGCGGGCCGATGCCCAGGTACTGGCAAGCAAATCGATCCGGGGCCTCACATCCAGCCCCGCCCCTCTCTCGAGAACCAGGTCCGCCTCCTGAAAAGTGAGTGTCGCCTGCAGATCCTGGCGCAGGTCCATGGCTTCGTCGGCGAGCGAGGCAATCTCCGCGCCGTCCAAGCTCAACGCGTCGGGGACGTCCGGGAACGGATCCTTGGACGTGGGAAGCGTTTCATCGTCGTAACCATTGCCGCTGATGCCCATCACGACAGCGAGGTTGACGCGAGCCCCATACAGCGACTGCCGCACCCCTTCCATACGAGCCCGCGAGCGGGACTCGCTGGCGCGCACCCGTGAGATCTCTACCGGTGCCAACTCTCCCGCGTCGATTTGCGCCTGCGTCAGCTCGACCAATTGCACCTGGAGCTCGACCGACCGGGCGAGCGCGGAAACCCTATCCTGGGCTGCCTTCAACGCCCAATAAGCCACGGCCGTATCGAGCACGTTGATAGACGATTCGAACTGCAAGAGCTGAAGACTCGCGTCGTGTTCCAATGTCGCCGCACGCTCCCCGGCGGCCACGGTATCCGCACCCCGGTTGCGGGCAAGCGGCACCACGACACCGAAACCGACGCGAAACTCGTAGAGGTCCGCCGCCCCCAGGCCGCCGAACTCCTCTTCGACCGGTTTGCCCTTGTACTTGATGCTGTCGAACGCACCGTCGATGAAGGGGGTTACCTCGATCCCGTTTCGAAGCAGCTTGGTCACGCGGACGTCCATGAGTGCTTGCCGCGTGATCTGTTCGTCGGGAGACACGCCGAGATTAGCCGCTTGTTGCTGCAAAGCGTCGAGCTCGTCGATGAGGTCCTGGATTTCGCCCACATTATCGTTGATTTGCTCGGTGAGATAGCTGTCCCGGACATCTCTAAGTCGCTGCTGTGCCGTGGGGTCGGGAATCGTGTCAATCAATGTGTCGAGGAGCACGAGCCGGGCACGGATCTCCGCATCGGGCACGTCTTCCGGCCGGATCCCTCCATCTCTCACCCCTATCAGCGTGTCGCGAAGCATGGTCGCCTCGTCGCGATGCGCTTCCCCGGCCTCGATGGAGCTCTCGATACCCGCCC
>SMYC01000100.1 GCA_004356105.1 Acidobacteriota bacterium
AAGCCGACAAAGTGCCGCACGGGCAATGGATCGTCACGACGCCGATTGGCGAGCCTCCCGACTACTTCCACCTCCCGAAAGTCTGGCTGAAAAGAAGTGGCCCACGCGCGCCGACCTCGATGCTGCGGCGCCATCGCACCCGGTCTACATCCCCATTGGAATATGGCCCTACCCTGTCATATTCAACAGCGAAGCGCGGAAACAACTCGGCATTACCGCAAGTGGCCCAGCGGACGGCCAGGGCGTACGCATCGAGCGCGACCCGTCGAGCGGTGAGCCCACGGGGCGCGTTCAGGGAATGATCTTCTATAACCGCACCCCGCTTTGGGAAAAACTTCAGGCAATGTTACCCCGCCCCTCGCCGGAGATGCAGCGACGAGCGCTCGCGAAAGCCGTGCACGACAACGCTGCCGCGGGAGTGACGACCATCTTCGAGTCGCACGCCGCGCAGCCGGCTCACCTCGAACACTACCGAGCGCTCCGCGCGAGCGGCGAGCTGCCGGGCCGCGTCGTGATGTCGTACAGCGTGAACAACCGCCACACGGTCGACGAGATCGATCGGTGGATGGTAGAGCTCCCGCACGCGTCCGGCCGAGGGGCCGGCGACGATGTCATCAAGACGCTGGGCGTTACCGTGGCTCTCGACGGCGCCACGCAGTTCGGCGTCGCGCACATGAACGCACCGTATCTGGACATCTATGGTGAGCCACGGGCTCGATGCCGATGGACCAGGAGAAGCTGTCGGCAATCGCTCTTCTTGTGGCGCGGCACAATCTTCGTTTGCAGTTCACGTTCGCGGGAGACGCGGCCGCGGAGATGATACTTCTGGCCATCGAGGCGGCCAACGAGCGCGTTTCGATCGTTGATCGACGCTGGCTGATGCAGCACTTTCAGCATCCGACCAAAGGCCACATACAGCGCAGTAAAGATCTTGGCCTTCATGTCACCGGATACACCGCAGTGGATTACAGCAAGGGCGCCGCCGTCTACGTGGATCGGTTCGACGATGGCGAGCTCTGGAAGAGCGTCATCCCGACGCGATGGTGGTTCGACGCGGGAGTCCCTATCGCCCAGAGCACGGACGGCGCCCACTACGAAGCGCCCTTCACCCTCTGGGAGTCGCTCGTACGGATCGACGGGCGGACCGGAGAGAGCTTGATGAGTCCGGCGAAGCAGATCTCACGTGAAGAAGCTCTGCGGATGTATACGACGAACGGAGCTCGAGTCTTGTTCTGGGAGGCTCGGCTCGGCTCGATCGAACCGGGCAAGCTCGCGGACTTGGTCGTTCTCGATCGCAACATCCTGACCTGCCCCGTCGACGAGATCCGAGACGCGAAGGTGATGCTCACGATGGTTGCCGGTAAAGCCGTTTACGAAGCGGCGCCGTAGCGGAAAGAGAGTCATTGCAGAGCTGCCGTTCAAACCGTTCCCAACGAGGTTGATTCGGGCCCATAAATGAGTTAGGTTGCACCCGCCACATGGGTAAACGGGAGGTGCTAACGACTCTTCTCGTTCCGTTCCGCTTTCCTGAAATCCTGCTCACCGGCTTTGTCTTCGAGCTCGGAAATCTTTTCTCGATTACCGTGACGCAGGGTTTTGTGCAGTTTCCTCCTCTCTCGATGGGACGCTTCGAGAGTTTTTTCGTTCACGCTGTCCTCGCGTGGTTGCTACTGGCGGCTTACTACCTAAGTGCAAATCGTTGGTTCCTGCCGCGGGATCGCCGACACAAATTTGCGGAGCTCACCGTCGTCGCGCTCTGTCTGCTGGGCTGGCGTTTCTATTTTGAATATGGTGTTCGCCTCAGCGCCGACGCTCCTCACTATTTTGCGCAGGCCCATTCGTTTCTTTTTGACCTCGACCTCGACTTCGCAAACGAGTACGAGCAAACTCGGCCGCGGATCGAAATCGCGCAAAACTATCCCATTGGCCTTGCGCTCCTGTCACTGCCGTTTCTCACGGGCGCTCATGTTCTCGTTCGTGTGTCCGGGTGGATGGGAAACGACTTCCCGTCCGAGGGGTTCGGCTATCCGTACGAGACCGCTTTTGAGCTCGCGGGCTATCTCTTTGCGAGCCTGGCGTTGGTCTACCTTCTGAGAACGGTGACGGCACTCCTTCCTCTCAGCGTGGCCACGCTAGGCCTCGTCTGCGCGCTGTTGTCGTCGTTTCTTGCGTGGTACATGGTGGTCGAAGCAGGGATGCCCCACGCGATGTCGTTCGCCTGGTCGACGTTTTTTCTCGGTTACTGGCTCAGGCTCAGGCCGGTGAAGCGACCGCGAGATTGGGTAGTGCTCGGGATGCTGATTGGTGTGGCGGCGATGGTGCGGTGGCAAAACGGTGTGCTCGTCTTGTTGCCGCTCGTCGACGATTTGTTGGACGCGCCTCGTTCGTTTCGACCGGCGACGCTGCTCGGCGCGGCCGCGAGTCTCACATTCTTGCCCCAGTTCATTTTCTGGTACCAGACCACCGGTAATCCGTTCGCGATGCCCACGAGTGGGCACGAAGTTTCGTGGGAGCAAATGCGGCTCATGGAGGTTCTCTATTCGACGAATCGCGGTCTTTTTCCCTGGAACCCGGCTCTGTATCTGGGTGTGATTGGACTGGTTTTGTGGTTGTCCCGCTCTCGCCGTTTGGCGGTGTTGTTCCTTGCGGGCTTTGCGCTTCAGATCTACGTAAACGCGAGCGTCGGTATTTGGTGGGGGGGATGGTCCTTCGGCGGGCGCCGTTTCGATAGCTGCTTCTTGTTTTTCGTCGTCGGACTCGCGGTTTTCTTCGATTTTGTGAGGCGCCGGCCCTTGATACCAATACTTGCGACCGCGTCGCTGCTCGCCTTGTGGAATCTGGCGCTGGTGCGCCAGGCCCGTAGCGGGCTGGTGCCTCCGGATCGCCTCGTCTCCTTCCAGGAGGTGTCGCGCAGGAGCGTCGATGAGCTCTACAGTTGGCTGGGCTACCCGTTTGCGTCCCCGGCCAATTGGCTTTTCGCCGCTCGTTACGGCGTATCAGCGGAAAAGTTCGACCGTCTCTTTGGGCATGAAGGCTTTGGCAACGTGCGGTTGCGTTTCGATAGCGACGCCGAGCCCTATGTGGCTTCAGGCTGGGGCGTGGCGGAGCGGGACTCAAGGGGTGAGTGGTTTCGCTGGTCCGTTGGAAGAGAATCCACCCTGCTGATTCCTCTGAGAGAGCAGAGGGCTTATGAGCTTACTGCAGAGGTGCGTCCCTTGGCCGGTGCGGTGCCGAATCGAATCGGTGTGACCGTCAATGGGCATGTGCATCCACCGAAACCTGTGAGCACCTCCACGAACGTAAAGTGGGTGCTGGCCGAAGAGAACTGGCAACGCGGGATCAACACGATCGTCTTCTACTATGGCCGAACCGCGAAGCCTTCCGACTTTAGCGAGTCGACGGATTCGAGGGAGCTGGCCGTCGCGTTCCACGGGTTTCAACTTATCGCGATTCCGGACGACGACTGAGCACAGAAGGATTTCCGCATCTCGGCTGTCGAACGCTTTTCGAAACAAGGGTTTTCGGTCGACGCTTCTCCCACCGTTTGGCCTCGAGACTCCGGCGGGACAGGTCGAGATGCACTATCTGCTTGATTCGCCGGTCCGCTATGATCCGCCTCGCCGTCCGTCGTCGACGGCGTCGAGCGCCCAAACCGTAATGATGGGACCACCGCGCTCGAGCGCGTCGAATCCGGCCATGGGAAGATAGAAAATGTCACTGCGGAAGAAGAAAGGTATGGCCGAGCTCGTTTCGTGGAAGGGGTCGATGCGCACGAGCATCTTCCATTCTTCCGCGAGCATGGTCTGAAGCTCGTGCTTGAGCGACTGAGCGAAGGCCGGGTGTTCATGGGTGATCAAATAACGGGCCCCGGTATCTCTCACGTCCGGCGGCGCGCATTCGATCTCGATGGGCTCGAATGCTGGAGGGCGGCGACGGTCAGAATTGACTTTCGGCGCGCCATAGCCCTCGCACACCGCGATCTTCGCGCGACGTTCGATGTTCTCTCCGAGCCAATCCGTGGCAAGGATTCGGGTGTCCTTCTGTGCGGCCAATCGGTCGAACTGTACGGAGCTCCAGAGTGTTGGCGTGACCAAGAGCGAGGCGGCCAGAACCGCGACATAAGGGCGAAAACGAGCCACGACGCCCATCACGATATCGGCGGACAGCGCTGCCAGCACCGGCACCAACGGAACAACATAACGGGGGTAGGCGACTCTCACGTCGACCATCATCAGCATGTAGGGGATCAGAAGACCTAGCATTGCCAACTCCACCGGTTGTCGCCGCCACAATCCACGAACCACGCCCGCGAGCGCGGCGAGATAAACGGGCCAACCCAACCCCAGACGGAACGTATCGCGCAAATGCACGAGGATGGCGACCTCGGAGCCACCTCTGAGGTTTTGGGCAATGTGCGCAAACTCTTTGAGCGACGCCTCGTAGGACAGAATCACGTAGGGCGACGTTACCGCGAAAGTCAGGCACATAGAGACCCCCGCCAGGACGAGCTTTCCGAAGAGCGGCCATCGCTGTCTCTGCTCGATGGAGAACATGGCGGCGACCACCGGCAGGATGAGAGCCATGCACACCGTGCCCGCGTTGTACTTCGAGGACGTCGCCAACCCACCCAAGATTCCGGCAAGCACAAAGCTCGAGAGCTTCCGGTCCCGCGCGGCTTTCACCGCGAATGCGAGAGACCAGCAAACGAAAAAGGCCATCATGCAGTCGACGGTCCCGAAGCGCGACGTGATCACGTGCAGCAAAGAGCAGGCGGTCACGAGCGCGGCAAGAAGAGCCACTCGTCGCTTGCCCCACGCGAATAACGCCACGAAGTAAGTCGCGAGGACCGTTCCAACTCCCAAAACGATACTCACAGTCCGGACAATGCGAAAATGAAGACCTGGCCGCAACACGACGATGTCGAACAACATGTCCAAGATCCGGTCGTAATGTCCAAGCAACTGACCGACGTAGTAGTAGACTCGGAGCGCCACCACGTCCACATAAATCGGCAAGCTCGGATAGGTATAGCGGTAAGGCACCCAGCGGTTCTGCGCGAACATTTGAAAGACGTCCCCGAGCACGAACTCTTCGTCGGGCCGCGCCCTCGGGTGCGGCAGACCGTATTCCCACCCCCAAACACGAAGCGCCGCTGCCAGCGCCAGAATCATGCTGAGCACGGCGGCGGTCGTGAGAGTGTCTCGATACGAGCGGTCGCGCTGACCTTC
The DNA here is from genome assembly GCA_004356105.1 of Acidobacteriota bacterium. Classification (GTDB taxonomy): domain Bacteria; phylum Acidobacteriota; class Vicinamibacteria; order Marinacidobacterales; family SMYC01; genus SMYC01. The sequence continues at coordinate 5,229 of SMYC01000100.1, forward strand.
CACAATGCGACGAATCCTAGCACGGCTCCGCGCTCACGAAACGGTGGTTGTCCCAGGCAAGCGCACCGTCGCGCCGACACGTTTTTACGGGACGGTCGTAATGACGGACGAGAACGCCGCAGGGCTTCTAGCGAGTCGAGCCGTCGCAGTGCTCACTTGAACGACGTGCGGGTTTCGCATACAACCGGAGCTATCTCCATCCCCGTTCGTCGATCATGATCAACAACACGTTTGGCGGACGCTCCGGCTGCGCTGGTTGCTCTGTGGTCTCGCACCCGGTGTTCAGGATCAAAGAAAGTGCTATGAATACGGCTGACGTCCCGCTATCTGTCTTCGAGATGGGTCGCTTGCTCAAATTCTTAGCACTAGGCGATCAGCTAAAGTAGATAAGAATGGGAAGCGAATCGCAAACTGAAAAAACTGTAGACATGTGAATTCGTCGCGACATATCCTAACTTGCGCCAATCGGAAGTCGAAATAATGGTGGAGATCGTGGAGAATCAACAACGGATTAGCGTTTTGCTTGGGCCAGGACACCGAACCAAGCTCGGGCTTCTCGTTGCGTTAGGGATGATTGCGTTATCGACGGTCCGGGGGGCAGTCGGGCTATGACGAGGGCTCGGGTCGTGCGGTCGTCTCGTCGCGTGTCAACCGAGGCGCGACTGAACTAACGAAATGACGAAGCTGAGAGTTCGAATGTGGCGCGACCTCTGGCGCATGAGGTGGCGCGCGATTGTTATCGTGCTGACCATCGCCAGTGCTGTGTCGATCCACGTCGGTCTCTACACCGGGATCCGCAGCCTCTACTGGACCCGCGACTCAATCAATGAGGAACTGAGTTTCGCCGACCTCGAGCTCCACTTCGTTCCCGAGGACCTGAACAACGTCCCACCCCTGGACGCCCTGGCGGGGGTAGAGAGAGTGGAGAAGCGTTTGCTGTTCCCCGGGCTGGTCGAGACGCCCCGAGGAGCGAGGTTGAGCGCCAGCTGATTTTTCTCGAAGCGCCCTCCCCAAGTTTGCACCAACTTCGCTTCATCGAAGGTAGACCGTTCCGAGCCGATGCACCGAACGAAGTAGTCGTCGAGCGATCTCTGGCCATGTATCACGGATACCAACTCGGTGACGAGATTAACGTCAAGGTCGGGGAAAGAATCTATGACGGGACGATCGTGGGAATTGCGTTCAGTCCCGAGTTCCTGGTCACAGCTTCGAATCCGGACTACTACGTCCTCGAAAAGGGGAGTCTTGCCGTGGTCTACGCAAATATGACCATCGTGAGTGAGCCCATAGGGTTCAGCCTCGTCAACAATTTGCTGTTCGGCTTCGAGCCAGGCTCGGATCGCGAGGTGGCCAAACGAGAAATCTTGAAACGGCTGGAGAAGCTCAGCATCGACCACGTAGTGACCCGAGAAAGGCAGTTCGGGTACAAGCACGTCCAGACCCAGCTGACGGCCATCGCCCATTTCGTTCCGACGATGGTCATCCTGCTCTTGACCCTCGCTTCGATCATCACGTTCATCAATTTCAGCCGATTGATTGCCACCGAGCGCGCGAGATCGGTGCGCTCATGGCGCTCGGGTACGATCGCAGAGCGCTGCTACTCTCGTACTTGGAGGTTGCGCTCCTAGTGGGATTGCTAGGAAGTGCGCTGGGCGTGCTTTTGTCGTTTTCCGCTCGTGATGTTTTCGCAGAAATCTGCGCGGACTCGATGGGCATGTCGGTGGTTCGTACCATCAACTTCCTACCCCTGATGGTGAGGGGGTTCTTCTACGGACTCTTGGTGACATGTGTCTCGGCCATCATTCCCGTCCTGCGCCTGTTTCGCTTGCCTCTGCACGAAATCATCCGTGAGACGAACCGGCGGGTCGAAAAAGGCCGCTGGGGCTCCCGGTTAGCGTTGTTTCCGTCGAGCTTTCGCTACGGCATCCGGAACCTCATCCGCCAACGGGGCCGGGCACTGGCCACCCTCATGTCCATCGGCCTTGCTCTGGGCGTGGCATCCGCCTATCGCGTCAGTGTAAAGTCCATCGACGAGACGCTGACGCGCCGATTCGAGAACGACAGCTGGGATCTGGCAGTCGATTTTTTTTATCCGCTGTACCTCGACGAGACCGAAGAGATCCGCGTGGTTGGGGGAGTCGAGTCGATGGCTCCCTATTTGAGGCACTATGCGGAGTTGGAGCACGAGCGTCGCTACGTCGACGCGGTCGTTTTCGGGGTCGATGCCGCGCTGAAGATGACCGCCCCACCGTTCGTCGAAGGCCGTGAAGCGAGCGGGGAGAAGGAAGTCGCGCTCTCCGGAGGGCTGGCGAAGAAGCTCGGTGTCGGTGTCGGTGACAAAATCCGCACCGAAGTGCTGGGCAGAACTCACAGCTTCGACGTAGTGGGAGTGACGTCGGACGTGGTGGCCGATATTGCGACCATGTCTCTTTCGGCGGCGCCGGAGATCTTCGAGCTCCCCGACAAAGTCAACGGGGCGCAGCTCAGGGCGAACGCGCCTGACGACGAGGTCGAAGCCGCGCTCCGCCGTATCGACTTTGTCGGGAATGTGTTTCGGAAGAGTCAGCTTCTGGTCCAGATGCGGGCGGGGTTGGAGGTCATGATCGGCGTGCTCGATCTGGCAGCTGCGATCAACTTACTGATCGGCCTACTGTTCGTCCTCACCAGCATCAACCTTTCCGTAATGGAATTCGCGACCTGTTCGCGCTCGACGTCGACGTGACGTCGCTCTTGCCAGGGGACGAGACCGCGGACGGCAGCTTCGACAACTTCGCCGATGTCCTGACGATCTCGAGGACTCACCTGGAGCGCTACCTGTCGGTGGCCCGTCAGGTGACGCGGCTCGCGACGGGACTGGCGCCGACGAGGCCGAACAGCGAGACGTTCGAAATTTCCTTGCACATCGTGCAGGACGACCGGCAGAGCGAGGACCTCCCGTTCGGGTCGCGTGGCGGCATCGCGATCCCGTACAACTTTCCGGTGGACGGCGAGTACGTCATCAAAGTGCGCCTGCGGCGCCAGTATCAGGACTACCTCATGGGCATGGGCTGGCCGCAGCAGCTCGACATCCGGCTGGACGGCAAGCTTTTGAAGCGGTTCACTGTTGGAGGCGGCGCGCAGGGCACACCGGCGGCGGCCAGCTACGCTGGCGATGGTGAGCCGGGCTTTGCCGGCGATCCCGAATGGGAGACCTACATGCAGCTCACCGGAGACGCGGGGCTTCTAGTCCGCGTGCCGGTCGAGGCGGGCCCGCGCGTCGTGGGGGTATCGTTTGTGAGGGAGCTGTGGGAGCCGGAGGGTCTCCCGCAACCACTGCAGCGAGGCCGGGTCCTGACGAACGATCAGATTTACATGGGGTACGCGGCCGTCCACTCGGTCGAGATCGGCGGTCCCCACGCGATCGCCGGAACGGCAACGGATACGCCGAGCCGTCTTCGTCTGTCGACCCGGACAGGCGCGACAAGCGTCGGAAGAGAAGGCGTGCGCCACCGAGATCCTCTTGACCGTCGCGCGCCGGGCCTATCGCCGGCCTGTGACGACCCAGGACCTCCGGCCGCTCCTCGAGTTCTTTGACGCCGGACGGCGAGACGGCGGCAGCTTCGAGGCCGGCATTCAGTTCGCGCTCGAGCGGATCCTCGTCGATCCGGAGTTCCTGCTGCGGATCTATCGGGAGCCAGCCGGGCTCACGGTGGGCCAAGTCGCCTATCGCCTCAGTGATTTGGAGTTGGCCTCACGCTTGTCGTTTTTTCTGTGGAGCAGCATTCCCGACGAGCGCTTGCTCGCGCTGGCCGAACGTGGGGAGCTCTCCGAACCGACCACGCTCGAGGGAGAAGTGCGGCGTATGCTCGACGATCCGCGCGCCATCGATGCCCTCGTCGGCGACTTCACCGCCCAGTGGCTGAATCTGCGCCGCGTCGACGAGGTGGTCGTTGATCCGAACCGCTACCCCAACTACGACGAGAGCCTGCTGCAAGGATTCAAGCGGGAGACGGAGCTGTTCGTCGCAAGCACGCTGCGCGAGGATCGCAGCGTCCGAGAGCTGTTGAACGTCAACTACACCTTCGTCAACGAACGCGTGGCGCGGCACTACGGGATAGCAGGGATCTACGGCAGCCGCTTCCGTCGCGTCACGATCGAAAACTTCGACCAGCGTGGTGGGTTGCTCGCGGAGGGCGCGCTTTTGGCGACGACGTCCTATCCCGACCGCACTTCGCCCGTGCTGCGCGGCAAGTGGCTCCTCGACAACATCTTCGGCATCCGCGTGCCGCCGCCACCACCCGGCGTCGACACGAACTTGGAGCCCGAGCCGGGCAGTGCGCCGACGTCGATCCGCGAGCGGCTCGCACGGCACCGGCACGACCCGTCCTGCGCCAGTTGTCATGCGGTCATCGACCCGCTGGGGTTCGCGCTCGAGAACTTCGATGTCATCGGCGGGTGGCGCACCGAGGACGAAACGGGCCATCCGATCGACGCGACCGGCACCACGGCGAGCGGCGCGACCGTCGAAGGGTTGGCGGGGTTGCGGGCGCTGCTGCTCGAGCAACCGGAGCAGTTCCCCCGCACGCTCACCGGGAAACTCCTGGCTTATGCGCTCGGGCGTCGGCTCGAGTACTACGATCAACCGACGGTCCGCACCGTCGTGCGCGCAGCCGCGGTCGAGGACTACCGTTGGTCGTCGCTCATCGTGGGGATTGTCAAGAGCCCGACGTTCTTGATGCGCTCACGCGCCGTGGCGGAGAACTAGATAGCGGAGACAACGACATGACCTTCCTGACTTCGAAGACGTTGCCCCGACGCACTGTCCTGCGCGGCATGGGCGCGGTGATGGCCCTGCCTTTTCTCGATGCCATGCTCCCGCTGCGCGCGGCCAAAAAGCCGGTCCATCGGTTCCAGGCCTTCTACGTGCCGAACGGGATGGCCATGGAGTACTGGACGCCGAAAGGGGAGGGGCGCGCCTTCGAGCTCTCACCCATTCTCGAGCCGCTGGCCCCGTACCGCGATCAGCTGATCGTGTTGTCTGGCATCAAGGCGAGCTGGAATTACATTCATGCCGGCGCTTCCGGATCCTTTCTGACGGGCACCACGCGGGGCGGCCGGAATGAGGTGGAGATCATCGCCGACGTGTCGATGGACCAGCTGCTGGCCAGACACTTCGCCAACGAGACGCAAGTGCCGTCGCTCGAGCTCT
>SMYC01000101.1 GCA_004356105.1 Acidobacteriota bacterium
GAGGGTGAGGGTGAGGGTGAGGGTGACGCGCTCAAATGCGGTGACCTAGATCCGCAAGAGCGCTCCGAAGAGCGCGAAGCGCGGCGTCGATCTCGGGCTCTTGCACCCATCCAAGGTGGCCGAGGCGAAGGATCTTCCCGCGCAGACCCTCCTGCCCTCGCGCATAGACGGTGTGGTAGCGCGTGCGCAAGAGCGCAACGAGCGCGCTTTCGTCGATGCCCTCGGGCACTTTCATCGCGGTCACGGTAGAGGACGCGTGCTCTGGATCGGCGAATAGCTCGAGCCCGAGTGACCGAACGCCCTCGCGAGCGCGCGCCGCGATGCGCGCGTGACGGGTGAAGATGCCCTCGGGCGTTTCGCGCAGCATGAAGCCGAGAGCGACCGAAAGGCCATAGATGACGGGAAGCGCCGGCGTGAACGGAAAGGTTCCACGCGCTTGCGCGTCGCGATAGCGCCTTAGGTCGAAGTAGAAACGAGGCGACGTCGCAAGCTCTGTCGCCTTCCAAGCCTTCTCGGACAGTACCAGCATGGCCATCCCCGGAGGCACTCCCCAAGCTTTTTGCGACCCGGAGATGACGACGTCGATGTCGAGCTCGTCAATCGGAAGAGGCATGGCGCCGAGGCTCGATACCGCGTCCACAAAGACGAGGGCGTCACTTTCCTCGCGCACCACACGACAGAGATCCTCAATCGGATGCGCGACGGCCGTCGAGGTCTCGTTATGCGTGAGCAAAACTGCGCGACAGTTTTTTTCTTGATGCAGTGTGCTCTTTAGCGTCTCGGGATCGAGCGCAAGCCCTTCGTCGACCTCGATTGTGCGCAACGAGGCTCCGAAGGCTTCGGCAACGTCACAAAACCTCCTGCCGAAGACACCCGCGTTCACACCGAGGACGCGGTCGCCAGAGCTAATCGTATTCGCGATCGTCGCCTCGAGACCGCCGGTGCCGCTCGCAGTCACGAGCAACACGTCGCGGCTCGTATCGAGAAAACGCTTCAAATTAACGGTGAGCTCTTCCATGAGCTCCGCCATCTCGGGGCCGCGGTAGTTCATCATGGGTCGCGCGACCGCCTCGAGGACTTCCTCGCGGCAAGGGGTCGGCCCGGGAATGCGAAGATTGATCTCAGCCAAGATAAATGCCTTTCGGATCGAGCTCCTCGCGAAGGAGGCGCAACGTGTCGGCGTCGGGAAGCTCGGTCTCGCCGAGAGGCTCCTGTACGCGAAGGGGCCAGCCGACCTCGGCTCGCACTTCATCGAGCGTGACCCCTGGGTGGATCTTCTCGAGCACCATCTCCCGCGTTTCGGGATCGAAACCGTAAACGCCGAGGTTTGTGATCACGCGCTCAGGCCCGCCGCCAGGCGCTTCGAGAGACTCACGCGATCGGCCCCCTTCGTGGAAACCGAGGCTCGTTCGAAAATCGAGATGTTCGGGAAACTTGCTCCGCTTTTGCGGCAGCAGGATCACGGTCCTTTTCGCAAGCCAAGAAATCTCCGCCGCGCCGCCAGCACCGGGAAGCCGCACTTTAGGCCGGCGGTAATCGTCGCCGATCACGGTCGTGTTCAAGTTACCAAAGCGATCGATTTGCGCCGCGCCGAGAAAGCCGACATCGATCCTCCCGCCTTGCAGAAAGTAGAGAAACGTTTCCGCCATCGGCATGACCTGCAGAGCTCCCGTGACGAGGCACGGATCGCCGATAGAGATGGGAAGACGGATAGGCTGTGCGCCGTAGACCCCGGCTTCGTAGACGAGCTGCACGCCGCCGGCGTGTGTACGCCGCGCGAGGTTGACGGCGAGATTGGGAAGCCCGATGCCGACGAAGACGACGTCGCCGTCCTGAATCTCCCGCGCGGCGGCGAATGCCATCAACTCCGAACGCCGAACGTCTTGCATGCTAGCGATAGAGCCCGTAATCCACGGGCCGGGCCGGATGGGGCTCCGGCTTCAAGCGCAATGCGAGGGCGGCGCCGTGCTTTTTCATATACGCGTCCCGGTCGGAAAGGTTGTGCACCCATTCATCGAGATAGGCGTTCACACCCTCGGCCGAGCGGCTCACCCGGTCCCACGCGACGTAGAAATCGTTGTCGCGGTCGTAGTAGCCCTGGACGTAGCTCGGATGCGCGCCGAAAGGCTCTTCGACGACCGCATCGACGATGACCCCGGGCACGAGCGTCCGATTGGGGTCAGAGCGGATCACTTCTTCGTCGACGATCTCTTCTACAACGACGACGACTTTCTTCGAGGCGAAGGCGACTTCTTTCTGGATACCGAGCAAGCCCCACACTTGTGTATTGCCACAGGCGTCGGCGCGCTGCGCGTGGATGATTGCGACATCCGGATGAAGAGCGGGAACCGCCGCGAGTTCTTCGCCGGTAAAAGGGCACTGCACTGTCCGCAAGCTCTCGTTGACGGAAGGCAAGTCCGTCCCACGATAGTTGCGAAGGGGCATGAAAGGGAGTCCCGAGGCGGCTGCTTGGATGCGGCAAAGCAAACCGAAGTGAGAATATTCCTCGATCTCGACGGGACGTGGCAAGCCTTTTTCGACCGCGCGGCGGATCGCATGGAGCGAGCCCACGCCCGGGTTGCCGATCCAGCCAAAGATGAGCTTCTGCGCAAGGCCGGCGGCGACCATCTGATCGTAAATGAGATCCGGCGTGAGACGGCAGAGCACGAGGTCTTTTTTTTTCTGCCGGATCATCTCGTGACCCGCCGCAAACGGAATGAGATGGGTAAAACCTTCGGCGGCGACGACGTCGCCGTCCTGCACGAAGCGTTCGATCGCTTCTTTCATGGAAAGAAGCTTGGTCATAGCGTGGCGAGCACCTTGTCGAGGATCTCGATGGCGGTATCCGCTTGCTCCGTCGTAACCACCAGAGGCGGGGTCAAGCGCACAGCGCTGTCGCCACATCCCAGAAGCAGCAGGCCGCGCTCGAAGGCGCCGACGAGCACTGCGTCGACGAGCTTTGGGTCGAGCAAGTCGATAACGAGCATCAAGCCAAGACCACGGACGTCCCCGATGATCTGGCTGTGTCGCCCTTTCAAGCTCTCGAGCTTCGAGAACAGATACGCCCCCACGTCGGCAGAGTTTTCGACCAGCCCCTTCTCGAGCAAGTCGAGCGTTGCAATCGCAGCGGCGCACGATACGGCGTTTCCGCCATAAGTGCTTCCATGCCCCCCGCTGTTCCACGTCATGACTTCGTCCCGCGCGATCACCGCCGCAAGCGGCATCCCTGAAGCGAGGCCTTTCGCCAAAGTAATGATGTCCGGCTCTATGCCGAAATGTTCGGAGGCAAACATCTTGCCCGTACGCCCCATCCCTGCTTGAACCTCGTCGGCCACGAGTAAGATGCCGTGCTTCTTCGCGGTGGCCGCGAGCCGTGTCAGGAACTCCTTCTTCGGGACGTAGTAGCCGCCTTCGCCTTGAATCGGCTCCACGATGATCGCGGCGATTTCATCGGGCGGGGCAACGGTGTGAAACAAAGTCTCGAGGTGGTCGAGGCACTCCACATCACAGGTCTGAGGCTCGCGGTTCACGGGACAGCGATAGCACTGTGCGTAATAAGAATGGTGCACTTCGGGGAGCATCGGCCCGTAGCCGCGGCGCTGCACCGCTTTGCTCGCCGTCAGCGTCGCGGCGCCCATCGTGCGTCCATGAAAAGCTCCAAAAAAGGCGACGATCTTCTGGCGTCCCGTCCTGAGCCGAGCAAGCTTGATGGCGGATTCCACCGCCTCCGCTCCCGAGTTCGTGAAGAAAACCCTGGGATTCTCGCCCACAGGAGCGACGGCCGCGAGCCGTTCGGCGAGCTCCACGACCGGACCCGTATAGAAATCGGTCGGACACATGTGAAGGAGCTTCCCCGCTTGAGCACGGATGGCGGCCACGACGTCGGGGTGGCAATGTCCCGTCGCGCAAACCGCAATCCCGGCCGCAAAATCCAAAAACCGATTCCCGTCCGGATCGGTCACCACCAATCCGGAAGCTTCTTCTACGACCAATGGGTAGTCCCGGTGATAGTGCTGCGACACGACACGGAGGTCGCGCTCGATGAGGGCCCGGGCTTTGGGGCCGGGAAGCTTCGTCTGGATCGAAGGTGCTGACAGCGTCGTCACAATGGCCAAGAGTCTACCTCACCGGCTCGGCATTCGCTTCCGAGCCGGCCATGCTATATTGCTTCCCCTTCTTCGAAACTTGGACCGTGACCACGACGCATCTCGACCGCGACGCGATAAAAGAGATCCTTCCGCATCGAGACCCGTTTCTTTTCGTGGACGCCGTGACTGAAGTGGAGCCGGGAAAGCGCATCGTTGGCGAGCTCCACGCCGACCGCTCGAAGTTCTTTTTCCAGCGAACCGAGCTCGTGCCCTCGACCTTGCTTATGGAAGCGATGGCCCAGGTCGGCGCGATCCTCGTGCTCTACCCCGAGGAACATCGCGGTCGTGCGATTTTTTTTCGCTCGATTAAGGCATGCAGCTTCGAAGCTCCCATCCCAATAGGTTCCAAAGTAAGAATCGAAGCCGAAGTGAAGAAAATGCGAGGGCGCTTCGGAAGCCTTTCGGTAACCGCCTATCTCGACGACGTCGTGGCGGCGACCGGCATAATGAGCTTCGCGCTCGAATAGCCTTCACTATCCCGGCCCATCCACGTCAATTTCTACCAGAACGAGCGGAACGATCTCGCAGACGCTCGGCTTCACAAAGCGATCTAGCTCGAGCCCACTTACGCCACGTTCTTGAAAAATCCCGCGAAAACGAGCGTTGTGCTATATCGTAATACACGATAGATTATATACATGAAAGCTATACAGATCACTGTCGATGAGAAGCTCCTCGAAGAGCTCGACGAGAGTGATGAGGTGAAGCGCGACGGTCGGTCGGCTGTGATGCGACGTGCCGCGGTGGAATACCTCCGGCGAAGCCGGCGACGCGCGATCTCGGATCGGTATCGCCGAGCCTACGCTGCGAACAGCGACTTGGGCGAGGAATACAAGGGTTGGGAGGAGCAGGGCGAATGGCCTCGCGACTGAGCCGTGGTGAGATTTGGATGTACACATTCTCGCCGCCGAACAAGAGACGTCCGGTTTTGGTGCTGACTCGACAGGAAGTCATCGGTTTGCTGCGCACCGTCATGGTGGCTCCGATCACGTCGACGATTCATGGAGCCCCGAGCGAAGTCCTTGTCGGAATCGACGAGGGTCTGAAACGAGATTCCGCCATCAATCTTGATCATGTACAGACCGTGGACAAGAATCGCCTCAAACGTTTCATCGGAACCGTCGGAAACGAAAAGATGATCGCGGTTTGCAAGGCCCTGAATATCGCTACCGGGTGTGCGAGCTAGGGCTAGCCAGGTAAACCTGAAAGCGTTTGAACCGGTAGAGTAGAGGACGCAGAGGAAAATCCGGGATTTCTTCTTCTCCGCGTGCTCTGCGCCTCTGCGGTGAGATTGTCTTGCTCTAGAATCTAAAACGCGAACAAATTCCTCGCTTCTGACGGGTAAGAGCCTAGTCCTGGCACCTCCTCCGTTTCCAGACATTTCGTTTGGACGAGAGTTTGCTCCGAGTCCTTACGTGACATCTGCCCGGCCCGATAGATAAATCTCTTTGAGCTCGCGCGAGCTCAGAACGCTGCTCTCCGAACAGATAGCAGAATCAGATGGGCTCCGCCGCAGAAAGTGACGTCGCACGCCCAGCTTGGTGCCTGGGTTAGCCTAAGACTCAGAAAAGAGGGGGTCGAGCTGGCTCAAGATCGACGCGTCCTTCACGATGCCCGCGAACGTCTCGACGTGGATGGTTTGGTGCGCATCCGAGTAGGCCGTATCCGGGTGCGTGTGCACTTCCATCATCAAGCCGTGCGCCCCTGACGCGAGCGCCGCGCGCGCGAGGGGTCGGACGCGGTCGCGCTGGCCGACGCCATGCGATGGGTCCACGAGCACTGGCAAGTGGGTCATTTTTCGCGCGAGGGGCACGACGTTCAAATCCAGCGTGTTGCGTGAGTGATTGTTGAACGTACGGACGCCACGCTCGCACAAGATGACGTTTGGGTTCCCCGCGGCTAATAGATACTCGGCAGCCATCAGCCACTCCTCGAGGGTCGCCGCGATCCCTCGCTTCAAGAGGACGGGGTGCTTCAGCTCGCCAAGCTTCGTCAAGAGCGCAAAGTTCTGCATGTTGCGCGCGCCGACTTGCAGAATGTCGACATGCTCCGCGACTTTTTCCGCGAGGCTCGTGTCGATCACTTCGCTGACGACGGGAAGACCGATCTCGTCCCGCACTCGTTTCAGCGTGAGCAAACCCTCCTCACCCAGTCCCTGAAACGAATAAGGGCTCGTTCGCGGTTTGTAGGCGCCGGCTCGAAATATGTGGGCGCCCGCTTCCTTCACTTTTTGCGCAACGGCAAGCGTTCGCGATTCGGTCTCGACGCTACACGGGCCCGCGATGAAAGTCGTGGTGGCGCCGCCGATGCTGTGGCCGCCGACCAGAACGGTCGTGTCTTCGGGATGTACCTCGCGGCTGACGAGCTTGTAAGGCTTCGTCACCGGGATACATTCGAGCACCCCCGGCATCTGGTTCAAGAAAGCGGCCTCGACAGGGCCTTTGTTCCCGGTGACGCAAATCGCGGTGCGGTTCTCTCCCGACACGGGAAGAGGTGTATAGCCCATACGCTGAATCTGCTCTTCGACGGCGTCGCATTCCTTCTCCGTACTTCCTTTTCGCATGATGACGAGCATGTCTTGGCCTATCCTTTTTCGCCGATTAGTTATTAGTGCCAGTCGACGAGGGGCCGAAGCGCCTCGTCGAAAGCCTTGAGTAAATGGTCGCCGCGCGCATTTTGTTCGATCACTCCGGCGAGGTAGCTCCCCACGACCGCGAGTCCCGCGCCCGCTTTGAACACACGCCGAATTTGCTCTGGCTTCGAAAGACCGAAGCCGACGCAAAGGGGGTTCTTCAACTGCCACGCCGTCCGGTGTACGAGAGCCTCGACATCGTCGAAGTCTCCGCCCCTCACACCGGTGACGCCCTGATGAGCGACGAGGTAGATGAAGCTCGTGGCTGCGCCATCGATCCGCTTCAGCCGCTCAGGCGACGTCAAGGGTCCGACGAGCTGGACGTGGCCGAGGCGCGCGCGGCGGCACGCCTTTGTGAGAGGCTTGCTTTCCTCGAGGCAGATATCGGGGACGAGCAACGAAGAGGCGCCAGCATGGACGACGTCATGGCAAAAGCGCGCGAAGCCTCTCGCGTGAACGAGGTTTCCATAGACGAGCAAGTTGAGCGGTGTCTTGGGACAAGCCTCGTGGATGCGCGCCAGGATCCCGATGGCCTTGGACGTGGACGTACCAGCTTCGAGGGCGCGCATGTCCGCCTTTTGGATGGCAGGGCCATCGGCGACGGGGTCGCCATAAGGAAAGCCGATCTCGATCATGCCTGCGCCCGCCGCCACCGCAGTTTTGGCGAGCTCGAGCGAAAGCTCCGGTGTCGGATCGCCGAGCACGAGAAACGGGCTCACTTGTGGGCCTTCGGCGAGACGCTTTTTCAGGAGTGCGCGGCTCAAGCGTGCCTCTTTTTCAAATGGGCGAAATGCGTGAAGTAGGTGTCGAGGTCTTTGTCTCCCCGGCCGCACAAATTCATGAGCACACGTGCGCCTTTGGGAAGGGCGTCCTCCCGCACCGCTTTCATCAAGAAAGCCAGCGCGTGCGCCGGCTCGAAAGCAGGGATGATGCCTTCGAGCTCGGAGAGTTTTTCGAAGGCGTCGAGGGCTTCACCGTCGGTGATGGCCAGATATTGGGCACGGCCGCTGTCTCGAAGATAAGCGTGCTCAGGACCCACGCCCGGGTAATCGAGGCCGGCCGAGACACTGTGCGCCTCGAGGATCTGTCCCTCGTCGTCCTGGAGCACGCTCGTGCGGGCGCCGTGCAACAAGCCGGTGGTTCCGGCAACGAGCGTCGCGCCATGTTTTTTCGTGTGAACGCCTTCACCACCAGGCTCGACGCCGATGAGCTTCACGCGCTTTTTGGGAACGAAGGCGTGGAAGATGCCTATGGCGTTGCTGCCGCCGCCCACGCAGGCGACGACGGCATCGGGAAGGCCGCCGAAACGCTTTCGCCATTGCGAGCGCGCTTCACGGCCGATCACTGCCTGGAAGTCGCGCACGAGCCGCGGGTACGGATGCGGTCCGCACACCGTCCCGAGCAAGTAATGCGTGGTTTCCAAGTTTTTGGTCCAGTCGCGGAGAGCTTCGTTGATCGCGTCTTTCAAAGTGCGCGCGCCGGCGGTCACAGGGATGACGGTAGCTCCGCAAAGCTCCATCCGCTTCACGTTCGACGCCTGCCGCTCCATGTCCTTCTCACCCATATAAATGACGGCCTCGAGCCCGAGCCGTGCGGCCGCCATGGCGGTCGCGGTACCGTGCTGGCCGGCGCCGGTCTCGGCGATGACGCGCTTTTTCCCCATGAGCTTGGCCATGAGCGCTTGGCCCGCCACGTTGTTCGTCTTGTGCGCGCCGCCGTGAAGAAGGTCTTCGCGTTTGAACACGACTTCGAGCTCGCACCGTTCCGAAAAAGAGGGCACGGTCGAGAGCGGCGTGGGGCGGCCCGCCCATTCTTCGAGAAGGAGGGAGAGCTCGGCTCGAAACTCGCGGCTCGGGAGGACCTCTCGGCGCGCACGCTCGAGCTCTTCGAGTGCTGGCACGAGAAGCTCCGGAACGAAACGGCCGCCATATTCTCCGAACGCTCCGACGCGGGGACGAAGGGCTTCGACCATCAGAACACCTCTTCGAAGAGCGCGCGCAGCTTGGCTTCGTCCTTTACGCCCGGCGCGCTCTCGACGCCGCTGGCCAGATCGATGCCGTAAGGCTCATAGCTCAAGAGCTCGCGAACGTTGCCCGGGCGGATCCCGCCCGCGATGAACGTCGCCTCCGGCGCCTGCGCGCCGAGCAGCGCCCAATCGAAGCGACGTCCGGAACCGCCGCCGCCAACATCGAGAAGCGCGGGGTGCGCGTCTGAAGGCGGCGGGTCGAGAACGGGCAACGCCCGAGAATCTTTTTCCATCCCGAATACGCGATAGACGCGGAGCCCGGCCGCTTCGGCGGCGCGCACGTTGGCTTCCGCCGCGTCGTAGAGCTGTACGGAGCGCACGCCGCTCCCGGCTGCGTCTTCGAGCACCTCTTCCATGGGAACGCCTCGAAACACGAACACCGTCTCGACACGGTCGGACACGGCGTCGAAAATGGCGCGCGCTTTTTCGATGCTCACCGAGCGTGGCGAGGTCGGACTTCGAACCGCACCGATATGCGTTGCCCCGAGTGAGGCCGCGAGCACCGCGTCTTCGGGACGCGTTATCCCACAGATTTTCACGAAAGGTCTCACCCGCGTATCTCCTGAATCCGCTGCGTTGGATCGCCGAGCTTCATCAGCGCCGAGCCGACCAGGACCGCGTCGGCGACACCGCGCAGCTCGGCGACGTCCTCGGCGTGCTCATAACCACTTTCCGCGACGACGACCCGTTCGCGCGGGACGTCCGCGAGCACGCGCGGTGAAAGGCTCGTATCGATTGCGAGTGTGTCGAGGTCACGATTGTTGACCCCGATGACCGCGTCTTCGATCTCGAGCGCGCGCTCGAGCTCGCGCGCGTGGTGACATTCCACCAGGGGCGTGAGGCCGAGCTCGTCCGCGGCTTGCGCGAGCTCAGAAAGCTGCTCTCGGGACAGACAGCGGACGATGAGAAGCACGGCGCTCGCGCCGAGAAAGGCCGCCTCTCGGATTTGCGCGGGATGCACGACGAAATCCTTCATGAGCACGGGCACATCGACGCTCGCGACGGTACGTTCCAGATCCGCCAAGGAGCCTTTGAAGCGCGACGGCTCCGTGAGAACGCTGATGGCCGCGGCGCCGGCCTGTGCGTAGCGTCGCACTTGGTCTTCGAGTCCGCGCTCGGCAATGGCGCCGAGACTCGGGCTCGCTCTCTTGAACTCCGCGATGACGTCGAGATGTGCCTTGCCGCGAAGAGCCTCTCGAAAGGACGGACGGCTTCCCTTGGGGAGCTGTTCCCGTGGCGGCAGAGCTTCGGCGCGCGCCCGCGCGGTGGCGACGAGCTCGTCGATGAGGCTCATCTTCATCAGTCCTTTAGGCTTTCGTCTCTAGGGCCGCGAGACGTTGGCTCGTTGAAACGAAGCGCTCGAGCACACGGGCCGCGCTTCCATTCGCGAGCACTTCGCGCGCGACTTTCAACCCTTCAGCGAGATCGCGTGTCAGTCCCGCGACGCCGAGCGCGGCGGCGGCGTTGATCGCGACCACGTCCGCCTTGGGACCTTTCTCGCCATTCAAGACCGCTTCGAGGATCTTTGCGTTCTCCTCGGCGTCGCCACCTTTCAAAGACTCGATGGACGCGGGCTCGAGATCGAGGTCCTTGGGGTCCAAAGTGAATGGCTCCACTTTACCCTCGTTCACGAAGTGTCCCCGGGTCACGCTATGCAAACCGATCTCGTCGAGGCCGTCACAATGGATCACGAGAGCGGCTTCCGTTCCGAGCAAAAGCAGTGCCTCCGCCATCACTCTAGTCATCGAAGGGTCGTAGACGCCCACCAACTGACGCTGGGCCAACGCGGGGTTCGCGAGCGGCCCGAGGAGATTGAAGAGCGTGCGTACGCCAAGCGCTTTACGCACCGGAGCCACGTTGGCCATCGCAGGATGAAATACGGGCGCGAACAGAAAGGCGAAGCCGGTCGAATCGAGACATTTCTCGACCTCTTTAGGGCCGAGGCTCAACGCCGCGCCGCACGCTTCGAGCACGTCGGCGCTCCCCGCCTTCGACGAGACGCTACGGTTGCCATGCTTTGCCACCGCGCCCCCCGCGGCTGCCACGACGAGCGCGGCGGCGGTGGAGATGTTGAAGCTCCCCGCGCGGTCGCCTCCCGTACCGCAGGTATCCACGAGCGGCTGGACTTCGCTTTGCACCGCGATCCGATGCGCCCGCATCGCGCGCGCGCAGGCCGCGAGTGTTTGGGCGTCAGGCTCCTTGACGCGGAGAGCCACGAGCAGACCCGCGGTCTGCGGCTGCGGCACTTCGCCCATCATGATGCGATGGAGCGCATCCTCGAGAGCTTTGGGATCGGCGGACTCACCCGCGAGCAGTCTTTCGATCAGTTCAGGGATCATCATGTCTCTCCGTAACGTTTGGCTTCGTCGAGAAAACGCCAGAGGAGCGTGCCCCCCCCCGGCGTCAGGATGGATTCGGGATGAAACTGAAGCCCCAGTTGGCAGAGACTTCTGTGTCGAAGCCCCATGACCAAGGTCTCGCCGCAATCCTCGACGGTGGCGACGACCTTCATGGACTTTGGGACGGTACTCACCACCAGACTGTGATAGCGGGCGGCCGGAAGCGACTCGCCGAGCCCTTTGAAAATCGGCTCGTCCTCGAGGAGGGTGACGCGGTCTTTCCGGCCGTGGACCGGCCGCGGCGCTCGGCGTACTTCGCCACCCGCGGCGAGCGCGAGCGCTTGGTGCCCGAGGCAGATGCCGAGCACCGGGACCGGCGGCGAGGTTCGCAGCCATTCGACCATCACACCCACCTCCTCAGGCCGTCCCGGGCCCGGAGACAACACAACGAGGTGAGGCGCGAAGGCGTCTAGTGCCGCCGTCCAAGCGTCGAGGGATAGATCGCTTCGGAGCGTCCGCACCGACGCACCGCGCGCGCGGAACTCATCGACGAGATTGAAGACGAAGCTATCGCGGTTGTCGAGAACGAGAACG
The DNA here is from genome assembly GCA_004356105.1 of Acidobacteriota bacterium. Taxonomy (GTDB): domain Bacteria; phylum Acidobacteriota; class Vicinamibacteria; order Marinacidobacterales; family SMYC01; genus SMYC01. Next base: position 11,740 of record SMYC01000101.1, read on the forward strand.
CGCTCCGCAGCATGGTGGGCGCTCATGGCAATGCCTCCGCCATCGCGACCGCTTGCCGGCAAGCGCGCGCCTTGTGCTCCGTTTCTTCGAGCTCTCGCGCGGGCTCGCTATCGGCGACGATCCCCGCGCCGGCTCGCGTGTGGTAGACGCCGTCTAGGTAACGCATCGAGCGGATCACGATACAGCTGTCGAAGCTTCCGTCTTGGAGCAGATAGCCGACCGCGCCTCCGTAATAGCCGCGGGCGAAAGGCTCCGTTTCGCGGATGAGCTCCATCGCGCGCAGCTTGGGGGCGCCCGTTAGGGTGCCCATGTTCGCCGCCGCGCGATAGGCATGAAGCGCGTCGAGCTCGGGCGGTAACTGCCCTGTCACGCCGCTCACGAGATGCTGCACGTGGCTGTATTTTTCGATCGTGAAAGGCTCCGTCACCTGGCGCGTTCCCGGAAGGCAGACACGGGCGACGTCGTTACGGGCGAGATCCAGGAGCATCGCGTGCTCAGCTTGCTCTTTCGGGTCGAGCAGCAAACCGACGGCGAGACGTGAGTCGAGCTCTGGGTCGATCGAGCCGTCTTCGCGAAAGCCGCGCGGCGCCGTCCCCGCAATCGGCCGGATCTCGAGACGGCCGGATTCGACTTTGATGCACGTCTCGGGGGAAGCCCCGAGGAGAATGCCGTTTCCGAGATCGATATGAAACATGTAAGGCGAAGGGTTGAGCTTTCTGAGAACGCGATAGACATCGAGAGGGCAGGCATCGCTCTTCATCGAAAGGCCCCGAGACAAAACGCCCTGAAAGATGTCGCCTTCGTCGATGTGATGCAAGAACTTTCGCACGGAAGCGAGAAAGTCTTGCTCGCTGATGTCGGGCTCCGCGGCCTTCTCGGGAACGTTTGCGGGTAGACGAGGTTCGTTCGACGAGCCGCGCAAAGCCTCGACGAGACTCCGATGCCTCGCTTCCGCCTCAGAATCCTCCGAAGGGTCGAGAGAACGCGTCACCACGCGGACTTCATGGCTCGAGTGGTCATAGAGGATGGTATCGAGCGCGAGCACGACGTTGATGTCGGGCTCGTCCCATGGGTCGGGAGGCCGGGCGGGAAGATCCTCCCATTGATCGACGAGCTCGTAGGAGAACGCGCCGTAGACCCCCGCCGGAAGTGCTTCGCCGGGCTCCTCGTCTTCGACGATTCCGGCGAGATCACGTACGGCGTCGAGCACCGAGCTCGCCTTCAGCCGTTCGTGATCCGGAAGCGAAGGATCGCAAGCACCCGTCGGCAGGTGCCGCACCTCGCCGAGCTCGCACATGAGCGGTCTCGCTCGGGACGAGAGCGGGCGGAATCGTGCCTCACCAGAACGGACGGTGAGGCGCAGGACGGCCTCGGGCACGACGAGACTTCGCGTTCCGCCCGGGCTTCCAACGGCCGCGCTCTCCATGAGCGCGGCGCCTTCGGTCCCGGAGCGCGCCCGAAGCTTCTTAAAAAAATCGAGCGGCGCACGGCAGTCCGCGTCGTCGAGAACGCTCACGCGTGTTCTGGCTTTCATGATCCTGTCGCCTTACGAAGTCCTTTAGTCGGGAGACGCCTCGTAAAACGCGAAAGAGGCAACCCCCAACGGGTTGCCTCTTTCCTCGAATCCTAATTTAGCCGGAAGGGCTCCCCGTTCAGCCGCACCACCACCGCCAAAAGCGGACCTGGGCTGAACGGGTACGATAAAACATCATAACTACGGGATCTTATAGCGCTGTTCTGACACTCGCGTCAACTGTGTTTTTTTTTGCAACGGACGCAATGAGAAAGGTTTGGTTGACGGTGCAAGCTAATTCTGCGTAAACTGTTCGGGTGCCGATTTACGAGTACGAGTGCAAAAAGTGCGGGCACCTCTTCGAAGTCATCCAGAAAGTCAGCGACGGCCCGATCAAGAAGTGCGAACAGTGCAAAGGCAAAGTGGAGCGGCTAATCTCGTCGCCGGCGATTCAGTTCAAGGGCAGCGGATGGTACGTCACCGATTACGCCCGTAAGGGCTCTGGGTCGGACGGCGAGAGCTCGAGCGAATCGTCGAACTCGAGCGAATCGTCGAGCTCTTCGGACAAGAAAGCCACGGACAAAAAGAAGGCCAAGACGGACACTTCGAAGTCGAAGTCTTCCAAGTAATTGGCGATATAAGCCCCGGCTTTCGGCCGGCCGCCAGCCTGGCGAAGTCGGGGCCGGATTTGCTAAGATTCCTGCGACCTCATGAGCGCGACCCCAGCCGTCTCCATCGTTCTGCCTGCTCTCAACGAAGCGGGCAATATCGAACGTGCCGTTCGAAGCGCTGCCGACGCCGTGGCGCCGCTCATCGACACCTATGAAATCGTCGTTGTCGACGACGGAAGCCGAGACGAGACGCCCACCATATTGAAACGGCTCGAGGAAGAGCTCGGCCCAAAGCTTCTCGTCGTCACCCACGCGTCGAATCTCGGATACGGCAAAGCGCTCCGGGTCGGCTTCGAGGCGGCGCATGGGCGCTTCATTTTCTACACGGATGCCGACAATCAGTTCGACCTTCGAGAGCTCATTGGGTTCTTCCCCGCGATGGAGCGAGTGGATGCCATCCTCGGCTACCGGGTGGGCAGGCAAGACGGCGCCGTCCGTTTGATGGTCTCGAACGGTTACAACGCGCTGGCCTCTTTTGCGTTCGGCATGGACGTCCGCGATTTGAACTGCTCCTTCAAACTTTTTCGCCGCGAGGCGCTCACGTCCCTCGTTCTCGAAGAGGATTATTTCTTCATCGATACCGAAATCGTCGTACAGCTCCACCGCGCCGGATACAAGTACGAGCAGGCGGGAGTGCGCCATTACCCTCGCACGGCGGGAAGGTCGTCGGTGGGCATGATGGATGTCCCCCGCACTTTTATCGCTCTCATGCGGCTGTGGTTGCGCCTCAAACTCTTTAGCTCCAGCAAAACCAAGCTCGCCGCGCGCGACTGATTCTCGTGGGGCTAGACTCCCTCTCGACGCCTAGGAAAGTAGGTGCGGCTGCCGCTTTTCTGACCGCGCTCGGTGTCGCTCTTGCCTATCAGGTTCCCGCCACTTTGGACCTTCAGATGGGGAGCGGCTTCACGAGCAGCTTCGCGGTCGAGAATTTCCATGACGCTGAGCGCGGCTATCGCTGGTCACGCGCGCGGAGTCGGCTCGTCTTCCGCGATCCCGGCGCGAGTGGGCGCGCGCGTCTCGAGCTGACGCTCGCGGGGTTTCGTCCGCGCGGCCAAGAGCCGCCGCTCGTTCTCATCGAAGCCGGCGGGGAGCGTTTGCGCCTGACGCCCTCCCGCCGGATCGACGACTACACGCTCGAAGTAACGACCAGCGGTGTTTGGAGCTCCGATCTCGCGGTCGAGATCCGCTCCGAGACCTTCTCTCCGGGAGTGTTTGATCAACGTGCGCTCGGGGTTCGCGTCCATCGTGCACGGCTCTTTATTGACGGAGCGGCCATTCCGCCCGTGCGTCAAATGCTCCTCTCAGCGCTCGTCACCCTGCTGTTATTCACGCTGAGCGGTAACCGAGCTGCGAGCCTCCTTGCCGCGCCCACGATGGCGGCGAGCTTTGCGCTCTTCCGCGGCTTGGCGACTCTCGTCGTCCCAGCCCTGGCGGCGTCACTCATGGCACTCGCGCTCGTGCGTTGGCTGGCACCGTCATGCGAGCGCTTCGTGCGCTCGGTGCTTCGCGATAGCGTGCAGTCGGTCGCGGGCGCTTTAACCGGTCTTTGGAGCTGGGCTTTTGTGATCGTCTCAGGCGCTGCGCTCGTCGGCGTGGTGGCGAGCCACTGGAGCGTCTCCGAGCTCGAGTTCGATATTGGAAGCGGGCGGCCCGACGCTTTGACCCGGCGTTTCGGAGCTTTCGACCAGGAGGCAGGGGTGAGCTTTCGACGTGCTCTGGCGGGCGCGTCGCTCGACCTCCGAGATTTTGGAGCGGGCGGCCCCTGGACTGTCGAGGTACACGCCTCGTTGGCGTCCGGCGCGTCACGGGGGCTGCTCATCAAAGTTGCCGACGCTGAGCTCGTCGCCGATGTTTCGAGCACATGGAACGCTTTCGTGCTCGAGCTACCGGAACCGCCTTTGGGATGGCGCGCGGGCCATCGGCTCGAGTTTCCCGGTCTCGGTGCAGGCAACGTGCTTCTCATCGATCGTGTTCTCGTCGACCGCGGTCGCGCCATGCCTTCCCTGAGAACGCTCGCCACGGTTCTAGCAGCCGGGCTTCTGATCGGCGCGGCCTTGCTTGCGACAGGCTTGCGGCACCGGTGGGCGCTCGCTGGGGCCGCACTTTGCTGGGCGGCGGTCATTGCGGGGCTCGCGCTCGACCCCGTGCTCGTCACGCCGTTTCTAGCAACCACGCTCCTTGCAGCGGTGGCCAGCTTGATCCTCGCCGCGCTTACCCGGAGCTTTCTGGATGCCCTCGAAGCGCGCGAACTCGCTCCCGCTCTGTCACCGCTGGCGGTCGCGGTCGCGGTCGCCGGCTTCTTCCTCGCCTTTTTGACGACCGCCTCTCCGCTCTATGAAGGCGGGCATTTCGGCTTCCACACGGCGATCGCCGAGGAGATTTGGCAAGGACGGTTTCTTCTCTACTACCTTCCGTTTCCGGGGAGCATGCTGAGCCGCCAACCGCAATGGGCGAACCTCATCGTGCCGCACTCGTGCCTGTACCACATCCTTACCTCACCCTTCGCTCTGTTTCCGACGCTCTGGTTCGTCCTTCTGACGAAACTCTTCCTCGCGACGCTCCTTTTCGGTGTCACGGTCACATCGGCACTGGTGGCCACGCGTGTCGGCAACGTCCGAGCGGGTGTCGGCGCCGCCTTGGCGGCAGCGTTTCTGCCTATCGGCTACCAGCTCCTCGGATTGGGCCACTTGATGACTCTCTTCGGAACGTGGGCCTCTGTGCTGGCGCTGGGATTTACCGTCGTGCACGTCGACCGGCTCTCGGAGCGTGCGATGTTCTGGTGCGCCGCAGCGCTATGGACGCTTTGTTGTCTCTCCTATACCGGCTCGCTGCTCTTCGCGTCCTTGGCCATGATCGGTGCGATCTCGATGGTCGCTTGGCGGCAGCAGGTCGACCTTGCCAAGCGACTCGCGGCATTGCTCCTCATCGCGTGGGGGATGTCCTTCGTTCTTTACTACATCCACTGGGCGCTTCCATTCGTCACCGAATCTCTCCCCGAGCTTCTCACCGGCTCTGGCTCCGAACGAGACATCGATGTGATGGCGCGCCTTGCGGCTCAGCCTCGAAAGCTCGCCTATACGTTCGGCGCCTGGCTCGTTCCCGTGGTCGGTCTCGTCGGCTTGACCCGAGCCCGCCCCCCCGAGGCACGGGCGCTCCTCTACAGTTGGGGTGCCATTCTCGTCGGCTTCGCGTTCCTCGATCTAGGGTTCAACTTCTTGTTAAAGCATCATTACTTCACTTATCCGGCGATTGCGATCGGCTTGGGCCTCCTTCTCGAGTGGCTCTCAAGAAAAAACCTCGCAAGCAGGATGATTCTTGGGCTTCTTGTCGTCTCTATAGTGTGGATGGGTTTTCAGGAAGCGCTAAGCGCCGCGCGGGGCGGAGTCTGAAGAAGGCCGTGAAAAAAAGTACACTGTTTGCTTTCTCCTACACGAAGCGTGGAAGGCCCTTCCAAAGTAAACAGACTGAGCGATTTATGCCTGACACGCCGCAGGGATTTCACTGAGGGTGTTTACCCACACCTCCGGAATTAGCGTAGACGTGGGATGGGGGCGGTGCTATACTGCCGCGCAATCCAACATCTTGGGTTAAGTAAATCTGGGGCTACAGAATGTAGTGGTCTCGAGGCCTGCCTTGACTGTATGGATCACGCGCGCTAGACAGGATGGGGAAATCAAGTACCCCTGTCCGAGTTGGGCCGAGATGAACGGTGGGGGCATCTCGGCGGGGCGAGCCTCCCGGCTCGCTCCCGAAGGGTGTCGGCACTACCGCCCGGCACTTCGACGCCAGGATACCCCTTGGAGGGGCTCAGATGAGCCCATGTAGGGAGTCGAACAGATATTGGGTGGCCGCCGCCTTCCGCATTTGGCGGAAGGGAGCGGGTTGAGCTCCTGGTCCATGGAGGGTTCAGGAATGGCTAGTTCAAAAGACATAATTAAGATAGAAAACGCACCGCGGCAGGAAGTTGAGAGCGAGGCACGGTCGGCAGATGCGGCCTCGGGAGCCGTCCAGCAGGTTATCGTCCGGCAAGGTCCCAGTTGGCAAACGACGGCGCTGCTCTTTCTCACCATGCTTCTATTCACGACCGTCACCGTCGCCTTCTACGCGTTTCATCGTGTTGGCGTTCTCAACGACGAGATGAGCGAAACGATGCGGCGCGTCGAGCAGAAAATTCAAAACTTGGATGCCGGTATCAGCTTTGATTCGAGACGCCAGCAACTTCTTCTGGGCATCCGGGACGAAATCATGCGGACGAATTCAAGGGTCAGCCTGAGTGAAGCGTTCGAGTATGCCGCATTGATCATGGAGGCATCGGACAAATATCCTTCGGTGGATCCGCTCATGTTCCTTTCAATCGGTATCGTCGAGAGCCGTTATGACGGCCGGGCCACATCTCATCGGAACGCCAAAGGTCTCTATCAAATTTGGCCTTCGACGGGCCGGCTTCTCGCGCGTTCGCTCGATTGGGAATACTCGGACGACATGCTCTACGATCCGAGAAAGAACACCGAGATGGCCGCGCTTTATCTCGACATTCTTTTCTCGGCCTATAACGACCATGACATGGTGCTTGCGGAATATAACGGCGGGCCTCTAAACGCCGGTTATTACCGCGCCGGGAGCGATCGTACGGCCTCGGAGACGCGCGACTACGTCAAGAAAGTCGGGGGCGTCTACGAAGGGCTCAAGAACCGATTCGAGCTCGGCGTTGATGTCACTCTGCTTCCGATGCACAAGGACCGGGGCCGCGACGGCAAGCTTCTCGGCCGTGCCCGTCGCCCGAACAAGGCTCCGAACCTTAAGCCGGTCGCGACGACAGTCGACGGAGACGCTGGACAGTAGGTAAGACAGGCGGGAACAGAAGGCCCCGCCTGCCATGAGCTACCAGCTACCTGCCATCAGCGACCCGGCTTCGAGCGAAATGAACCCGCCAAATTGAAGATCGGGCAGCCGGCGCCAGGTAGCCGGTAGCACGATCGCCCTGCGGCCCAAGGCCGCAGGGAACGACTCAGAGGATCTCTTCGTTGTGCTGGCCGAGCTCGGGCGCGACGCCGAGGTCTCTCTCCGGCATTCCGAACGGAAGCTCGTAGGCTCGCGAGCTCTCGAGCGCTTCGGCGGGAGCGACCACCCGTTCGACGCAAGCATCCGTCGAACGGAATCGCGATTCCCATTCTGCTGCCGTCCGGCCCGCGAATATGGCCGCGATTTCATCGCGCGCCCCGGGATCCTCCTTTCGCGCGACGAGATCGGGCCGCTCGAGCACGTCACAAAAATTCTGCCAGAACTTTGGTTCGAGAGCACCTACCGACAGCGCCTGTCCGCAGGCGGTTCGATAAATCGTGTAGTTCGGGTAGCGGCCTGACAAAACATCTCCTGCCCGGCTGTCCGCTAGCATCATCATGGAGGCGACCGCCCGCTCCATCGACAGATCGATATGGCGTCCCCTGCCTTCCATGCGAGCGGCGAGGATGGATATGACGGCGTAAAGCCCGCCGCCGGCAAAATCGGCCACCTGAAGCGGCAGCGGCAGCGGGGCGCCGTGAAGAGCTCCCGCCCGCGCCATGTAGTTCACGTCGTGGCCGGCCCGATCGTGTCTAGAGCCCGAGCGTCCATATCCTGAGATCGAGACATAGATCATCGCCGGCACCTCGTGGTTGACGTGCTCGAAACCGATGCCGAGACGCTCCATGACGCCGGGTCGAAAACTCTCGACGAGCACATCCGCGTTTCGCAAAAGCGCCCAGAACCGCGTCATGCCTTCGTCCGACTTCAAATCGAGAAGCACGCTCTTCTTGCCGGCGTTGAGTCGCTCGAAAGCCACGGGGTCGAGCTCGCGCAGCGGGTCCCCGTCGGGCGGCGCTTCGACTTTGACAACATTCGCGCCGAGCGCCGCGCAAATGAGGGTAGCGTAAGGACCCGGCGCGTATCGACACAAGTCGAGAATGCGCGTTCCTTCGAGCGGGGTCACTCGGCCTCGACCACCATGCTGAAGCCGATGCCGCCGGCGGCGCATACGCCCACGAGGCCAAGCCCGCCCCCGCGCCGACGAAGCTCGTTCAGAAGGCTCAAAGTGATGCGCGCGCCCGTGGCGCCGAAAGGATGCCCAATGGCAATCGAGCCGCCCTCGACGTTGAGCTTGTCTTCGCTCACGGCTCCGAGCGGCGCTCGGTTCAGCTTCTCACGACAAAACCTCTCCGAGTCGAGCGCTTGTACGACGGAGAGCACTTGAGCCGCGAAAGCCTCATGAAAATCGATCAGGGTCAGATCCGAGAGCGTGATCCCAGCGCGATCGAGGGCTATGGGCGTGCTATAGGCGGGGCCGATCAAGAGCTGCTCCGACGGGTCGACGGCTGCAAAGGCATAGGAGCGAATGGTTCCAAGGGGCTCGAGGCCTAACGCCCGTGCCTTGTCCTTGCGCATCAAAACGATGGCGGCGGCGCCGTCGGTCAGGGGGGACGAGTTACCAGCCGTGAGCGTCCCGAAGCGGCGATCGAAAACGGGACGAAGCGCTCCGAGTAGAGCTTCGCTCGTGTCGCGGCGGATGCCGTCGTCTTCGAGTGGTAGCGAGCTCTCGTAGCGCGGCGGCGGGTAGACACGCACCATTTCCGCGGGAAGTCGGCCGTCCTCCGTCGCCGCGGCGGCGAGCGCGTGGCTCTTCGCCGCAAAACGATCCTGAGAGGCTCGCGAGATCCCGTTCTCCTTTGCCATCTTCTCCGCGGACTGCCCCATTGTAAGTCCGGTGGAGAATTCCGCAATCGCCGGCGGCACCGGGAGGAGGTCCTTGAGCTTCAAACCTCGAAACGCCCCGAGACGTTTTCTTAGCGTCTTCGCCTTGCTCGCCGAAACAAGTGCCTGGCTCATGGCTGTCGAGACAGGAATGGGGATATTCGAGAGCGACTCCGTCCCGCCCGCAATGACGACCTCCGCTTGGCCAGAAGCGATCGACTCGGCCGCGCTCACGATCGCCTGATTCGCGGACGCGCAGGCGCGGGACACGGTATAGGCGTCGATCGTCGCCGGGAATCCCGCCGCGAGCGCCGCCTCGCGGGCGATGTTGGGTGTTTGGAGATTCGGTATGACCGTTCCCAGCACGACCTGGACCTGTTCTATGGCGCCCACCGGGAGCTCCGCGCGCTGACGCAGCTCCGCGAGCACCAGCTTGGCGAGATCGAGCGAGGACGCGTCGCGAAGGAAACCGCCCGCTTTCACGAACGGGGTCCGGCACCCGGCAACGATGGCGATCTCCTTGCCTTTATCCACGTCAAGAATCTATACGGGGTCCCGCCCGGGGGCAAGCTCTTCCTGCGAAATTGAGCTAGAATCGGCCTGAACGTTCACTTGGCAAGGGTGTTGCTGTTTGCCTAGCCCTTGTGGTAGCGTTTGTTCCTTGGGTATTGTCTATAGCCCAGCAAATTCGCCTCAGCTCGAGACCAAAGGAGACACTTTCATGACCAAGTGGCTAGGCTTGGCCGTCGCGACGTTGGTCGCGGGCGCCGCCTTCGCTCAACAACCGGGGGAAGCCGATTTTATTGCTTGCCAGGAATCCGTGAAAACAAATGACTTCGACGGCATCATCGCATCATGTGAAAAAGCGCTCGCGGCGAACGGAGACCTCTTTCTAAGCAATTATTACTTAGGCTACGCGTATCGCGCCCAGAAGCGTTACGACAAATGCGCGTCGAACTTCGACACGTTCATAAAGAAAATGGGCAGCAATCCCGACGGCGCCGACATGATCAAGAACTCGAACAAGGAAGGCGGGCTCTGCTACGCGAAAGCGAGCTCACCCACGGAAGCCATCCCGTACCTGCAGAAGGCGGCTTCGAACAAGCCGAACGACAAGGAGGTGCAATACTACCTCGGCACGACGCAGATGCGAGCCAAGAACGACGAGGCGGCGGAGCGCGCCTTCGCGAAGGTCATCCAGCTCGACCCGAGTATGGCCCCTCCGTACTATTTTGCTGGACGCATCAACTTCAACGGGCAGCAATGGGCGACTGCCACCGAGCGGCTACAGAAATTTCTGGAGCTGAGCCCCGACCATCAGTTCGCGGCGGATGCGCACTTCATGGTGGGTTCCATCGCCGTCCGGAACGCGGAATCCTCCGAAAATGCCGAAGCGGCGAACCAAGTGGCCATCACGCATCTCGAGCAGTTTCTCGTCGCGAAACCCAATGCGCCTCAATCCTCTCAGGCGCATTACATTCTCGGAACCCTCGCTGCGCAGAAAGAGGACGACGATGGCGCCAAAAGCCACTTCGAGAAGTATCTCGAGCTCGAGCCCAACGGAGCTCAGGCGGAAGAAATCAAGCAGTTCTTGTCCGCCCTCTCAGAGGCTGAATCCGGCAACTGAGATTCGTTCGAAGTCCCTGAGGGCCCGGAGGCCGAGGTCGCCGGGCCCTTTTACTTTTGGAGGAAGTCGGCTTTGATCCCGTTGCTCTTGAACAAACCCACCAGGCCCGTCTTATCCGTCGCCTTCATCCAAGCTTCCTTTGGTTCGACTTTGCCCGTTTTCACGAGCTTCATGAGGGCGTCGTTCATCGTAACCATGCCCTGTGCTTTTGACGTCTGCATGATCGATGGTATTTGATACGTCTTGCCGTCGCGAATGAGGCTCGCGAGCGCCGAGGTTCCGAGAAGGATCTCGAGAGCGGCGGCGCGGCCCCCTTCTTTCTTCTTGCACAACACTTGGGCAATCACGCCCTTGAGGGAGCCCGCAATCATCGTGCGGATCTGCTCCTGCTGATCGGCCGGGAACTGATCGATGATGCGATCGACCGTCGCCATGGCCGTGGACGTATGGAGGGTCCCGAACACGAGATGCCCGGTCTCCGCGGTCTCGATCGCGATCGCGATGGTCTCGAGGTCGCGCAGCTCGCCCACGAGGACGATATCGGGGTCTTCGCGAAGCGCTGCGCGAAGCGCCGCTTTGAACGATCCCGTGTGATTGCCGACCTGCCGCTGATTAATGAGACATTTGTTATTTTGGTGCACGAACTCGATCGGGTCCTCGATGGTGATGATGTGATCGGCCCGGTTCTTGTTGATGTGATCGACCATCGCGGCCAAAGTCGTGGACTTGCCCGAGCCGGTCGGACCGGTGACGAGCACGAGCCCTTTCGTGAGAAAACATAGCTCCAAGATCGCTGGCGGAAGACCCAACTGCTCGGCGGTCAAGATTTCGACGGGGATGGTTCGAATGACCGTACCGATACCGTGGCGGTCCTCGAATACGTTCACACGGAAGCGTGACAACCCGGGGATCTCGTAGGCGCAATCCGCGTCGCGATGTTCTTCGAACGTTGCGCGAACGTCGTCATCCAAGATACTGAATACGAGATTCTTGACGGTGTCTGAATCGAGAACGCCGCGGTCGGACAGAAATTGGACCTCTCCGTGCACACGCAAGACCGGACAGGAATTAGAGCTCAAATGCAGATCGGACGCACTGGCGCCCACCATAAAGCGGAGAAGCTCGTCCATGGCTTCCCGTCCCGACGGTTGCTTTGCACTCTCCGCGGCCGGTTGCGTCGGCGCTGCGACGGTCGGTGTTGACGGCGCCGCGGCCGGCGCCTGTAACGCTGGGGCGGCCGCGGGCGCCTGTTGCGATGGCTTGGCTGCCGGTGCCTCCGATGATGGGGCGGCTGCCGTGTCCGCTTTCGGACTCGGAGCCGCGGCGGGCGTGGCCCTCGGCGGGCTCGGTTTCGATGGAGCCGGGGCTGTCGAGGGCGGAGCCGCCCCCCCTACGGAGACCGTTCGCCGGATCGTCACTTGGATCGAGCCACTCGGCCTCGTAAATTCGACCTGAAAATGTTCATCCAAGTGCTCGCGCTCCATGACGTGTGGTTTTGTGTCGAGCGACGAGATCTGGAACGGCTTGAGCGACTGGTTCGCCATCTGAAGCAGCGCGCCGGGAGAAACGGGCTCGCGGCCGATGAAACTTTTCTCGCCCGCGCGGAGCATGTAAATCCTTTCCCCCGGCTCGAGACGGATCTCCTCTCCGTCCGCGGCCTTGAGGGCCTCCATGAGGGGCTCCATGCGCATCAGAATCCACCTTTCACGACTGTTACAGCCACACGATCGATATGAAGTCCCGGTTGACGAACGTGACACCTTCCGCGACCGTGAGCGGTACAAAGTCTGCGGCACCACTGTTGAAGTAGTCCGACAGACGCGGCTTCTGCGGCGACAATACCGTCGCCAAGGTCCCTTCGATCGTTTCCCCACCAACGAGCTCGAGACGCACAAGGTCCACGCACGAGAAGGCCTCATCGTGTGCACGGCATTGCGCGGCAACGGCGTCAGATACCGTCACCGTACGGATAGCTCGACGACGGATGAGTATTGTTTGCTCCGTTTCGTTCGAGCGCGCCGGGAGAAAATCCCGCTCGTGATTCAAGGCCTCGTCGAGAGTTTCCGGCCCTGCATGGGTCTCCGACAAAGTCGAGAGGAATAGAGTAACGTTCTCGCATCTGTCACCGTCAAAGGCAATCTCGACTACGAGGGCGCGTGTAGGCGTGCGGTAGGGGGACTCTGAAGTTTCCATAGCTAGAACGCTGGATTCTACATCGTGTTGGTTCTCGGTCGCTTAGAAATAGAATGCCTTAGTTAGGCGGCAAGTTGCAAACGAAGTCCCGGACGATGTCCGGGAGCACCAGTCCCTAATACTAGCCAGGTAAACCTGAAAGCTTTCGGAGCGCAGTGCTTCTAGTACCGTCGACCATCGCCCCCCCAGCAGACCACGGTGCTCACCGGCGTCAAGGGTACCCTCGCTTCGCTCGGCGGCTGCGCCGCCCTTGACACCGGCTCCGCTCCGTGGTCCGAGCAACTATGGGCGATGGGCGGACGGGTGGGCTCCGGACTCCGGGTGTCCCTCAACATCGTCTTGGATTGCACAAC
>SMYC01000102.1 GCA_004356105.1 Acidobacteriota bacterium
CAGATCGGCATATTCCAAGTCGTAGCCAAAAAGCTCGATTGAGCCCCGCGTGTAGCGGGGAACGCGATCCGCTTCCCGGCAGGCCTTCCTCCACGCGGCCACTTCCGGCGTTGGAAACAGCCTCCGCTTGGCCGCCGAGGCAAGCGTTCGGCTAGAGCGCAGGAAACTCTTAACACTCATGGCATCCCATCGCCGTCGTTGTCTCGCAGGAAAAAGGGTAATGACTTCCGATCTTGTTTCGATGTCGAGCCACTCTCGATAATCGTAGCATTCGCGAAGACGCCCAACAACATGTTGGCTTTCGCCGTCGCGGCCCATCCTGCTGGTGGACGAACTGCTTGCAGTCGGCGACATACGAATCGCATTCTTCGAAATCAGACCCACGGACAAAGACGCCGAGAAAAAGCGTCCGCAGAATGCGTCGGCTCCATCGCTATGCGTGACGCTTGGTAGAAGGATTACATTTTTTCTCGAGCGTGACTTCGCTCGAATGCCGCTCCCGTCGAGTTACAAGCTCCCATCACGATGCTCGAGACAACGCCGACAAGAACCTCTCGCGAAAACGAGCGGTCGTAAACTGCGCTTCGAATCGCCTTCGTGCTTCGGCGCCCATCGCGCGCCTTTTCTCGGGTTTTCCAAAGAGCTCGACGACGAGGTCTCCTAGTCGCTCGCGATCATCGGGGGCGACGACGAACCCCGTCACGCCGTTCTCGATGATCTCGCTCGGGGCGCCTTCGCCACCGACACAGAGCTTGCCCGCGCGCATCGCTTCGAGAAACACAAGGCCAAAGCCTTCGCCGCGACTCGGCATGATGAAAAAGGCGCACTCGCGGTAGAGCGTCTCGAGCGTCGAGTCATCGACCTGACCGACAAAGCGAACGCTCCCCGAAAGCTTCAACGCTCGCGCCTTTTGCTCGAGGCGATTCCGATCGTCGCCGCCGCCCACGACGACGAGCTCCGCATCGGGTTGGCGCTTGGTCACGTCGTTCCAGATTTCGAGCAGGAGATCGTGTCCCTTGTAGCGTTCTTCCGAGGACATCCGCCCGACGATGAGAGCGAAGGGTCTTTCCGCTTCGCCTACATGCGTGGCCGCATGACGATCCGAGTCGCCTTGAGGAAGCCCGGGGTGACAGATGACGGCGTCGTGATCCGCGAAAGCAGGATTCGCCTCACGAAACTTGCTTGCCGAATACGCCGAGATACTCACGAGACGAGAGGCGCGCTCGAGAGCACGCGTCTGAAGCGGCGAGAGGCGCTTCCAAACTTCGATCCCGACGAGCACTTGGATGTAGCGTGCACCGCGCGCGGTGAAGCCGAGAGCAAGAGGCGCGAGGTTTGCGTGAACAACGACGACGAGGCGATCGTGCTGGGAAGCCAGCACTTCGCCGAGCGTCCAACTCACGAATCGAATCCGAGAGCCTCGAGCCACACGCACGCTTATTTTGGCGTCGTCGGGCCTCGTGGCGAAGCCTTCGTCCATAAATGCCGCGCCGTCTGAGAGCGACCAAACCTCGACACCCAGATCGGGGTCTTGCTCGACCAGTGCGCCCGCCAGCTCGCGCGAGAGACAGGCGAGCCCATCGGCCCCATGGAATCCCAGAGTCAATAGGAGAGGGGGACGGCGCATCATCGCTCAGCTCCGCCCGCTGAGCGCCTGCTCGTAGCGTCCAGCCATCGCAGTGCCGATGCTCGACCACCGATAGTCTCTGGCGACGAGCTCACGACCTCGCGCTCCCATCTCCTCGGCTTCGGCATGGTCGTTCAAAACCTCGACGATGGCCGTGGCGATCTCTGAGACGTTTTGTTCCACCCAGAATCCCAAGCGATGTCGCTCCACCGCTTCCCACGGGCAGGTCTTCGTCACGACGACCGGCACCCCCCGAGCGAGGGCCTCCACGACGCTCAAACTGAAGCTCTCCGAGTCCGAGCACATTACGAGCACGTCTGTCTCTTCGAGCAACGCCCATTTGTCCTTGTCGGAAATCTGACCGAGAAGATGGATCCCGTCACCACCAATTTGGCTGGGCTCGACACCGTCCGCGCGGCCCGCGATAACGAGCTCGAGCTCCGGACACCCGCGGCGCGCCTCCGCAAAAGCAGCGACGAGCAAGTCGAGTCTCTTTGTCGGGTGGAGCCTTCCGAGGTACACGACGAGAGGATGGCCCGCAGGTATCCCGTGCCGGCTTCTGAGCTCTGGGTTCGTGGCGGCCTCTGGCGGAGCGACCCCATTGGGAAGCATCACGATGGGGGGTTCTAGAGAGAGGGCGCTGAGAGCCGCCTGCTCCGCCGTCGACGTGGCGTGAAGAAAAACCGCTCGCCGCAATCCACGTTTTTCCAAAAGGTGGTAGCCGAGCATTTTTCGATATCGATGGTGACCCATCGAGCCCCTCTCGAGCATGCCCCGAGGAGATACCACGTACGGCACCCCGGCCTTGTGGCAACTTCGCATCGCGATCCATGCGGGCATGTTCCAAATACCATGGACATGAACCAAGTCGGCGGAATCGAGCTCTTGCTGTAGCGCTCGCTCGAGCCCCTGGACTCCGAAAAAACGCCGCGGGAATCCGAGCGGAAAATATCGTACCGCTACGCCGTCGTAGCAAGCAGGCCTCTCCGTATGCTGCGGGAGCTCGCGGTCACCATTGGCAGTGGTCGTGAGCACTTCGACATCGACGCCGGCGCTCATGAGTCCCTGGCACAAGCCAAGAATGCTCCGTGGCGGACCGCCATACACAAAAGCCGGAGCAAAATAACTCGATATATGTAGGACGCGCATGGGCGGATGCCGGTGCTATGGCACGGCCGACGAGCGGGCATGCCTCGTTCTCGCAAAAGCAGGGCGCGGTCTGCGCGCGCTGCGGCGAAGAAACCAGTCGGCGATAAAGGCCAGTAGTCCGACATAGACGAGCAGGGTCACGGCAAGGCCCATCGTTCTGACCCAGGACCTCTCGAAGAGGAAGAGACTCATCCAAAAGACGACCAAAGCAAGCATCCCGATGATCTCGTCGACGACGGGGTGAATCCGCTCGTTGCCCCAAGAGTTCAGGATGAAGTGAACCGCAACCCCTTTCGAGCGCAGCGAGCGAACCACCTCGAAAGTCAGCCGCTCCATTTCCGAGATGATGACCATCCCCCCACCGCAGACGATCACGCGCGTTCGCGTGCGAGCCTCGTGGGAGTCACTCATTTAGGCCACCACCGCCTCACAGGCACGAACGAGACCTTCAGTGGCGTGTTTGTAGGAATATTGTTTCACAAGATCGCGACACTTCGTCGAGCGTATCCGGCCCTCCTCCTTCTCCGAACGGAGTCGTGTCAGCCCGGACGCCAAGCCGCTGACGTCGCCAACGGAAAAGACCTCACCGGTCTCGCCGGGCACGATCAGGTCGGGAGCGCAGGCGACGCCGTCGCTCACGACACATGGCAGACCGGTCGCCATCGCTTCGTTCACGACGAGCCCCCAAGTCTCGTACACGCTCGGCAAAACCAGACAATCCGCGATAGCACAAGCCCGACCGAGCTCCGATTGATTCAAAAAGCCTTTGAAAACGACGGGAACGTTTTTCTCTCGCGCCCGCTCACGGCACTCCGATTCAAGATCGCCGCTCCCCGCCGCCAACAACACGCCATCCCCGTTCATGACGTGGAGAGCGTCGATGACGTCGAGGGGACGCTTGCGCTCGATGAACTTCCCGACAAAGAGCGCGACATAAGCCTCGCCAGGAATACCCCATTCGCGCCGCGCTTCGAGCCGCCGCGCTCCGTCGCGAAACGGTGCGGCTTCGCGTGCGAAGAAATCGTTATCGACGGCATGAGGTGAATCGAATATCCGATCCCCCGCTACGCCAAAAAATTCTAGATATTCACGCGCTAGACGTCCAACGCTCAGCCAAACGTCATAGCGGCCGAGAATGAAACGGGTGCGCGCGCCCCACGTCCAGCTTCGTAGACCTTTGTGGCGGTGCACGAGATAACTGTCGCCGCGATAGACGAGCGGGATGCGCGCAGAGCGGCACTCCCAGATCGCGCGGACGAGAAAGGCGGAATGCCATCCGCTCACGAGCGCAACGTCGGGCTCCGTGGCGCGGATAGCGTTCCCGAGCCCGGGAACGTCTAGGCCAAAAAAACGCTCACTCGCAATCGAGTCTTCCTCCTTGGTCATGCGCAGCACCGAGTTGCGATAGCCGTCGCGCAGAGAGCCATCCCAAGTGAAGGCGCGGGCGAACTCCACAGCCTGTTGATCCGCGGTCGGCTCGATCGCGTAAAGCACGGTCAAGTCCAGCTCGGGAGCTTCTTGCTCGATGTAGCGAAACCACGGTGAAAAATACTGGACGGGATGGGTCATGACCACCGTGAGTCGAATACGTCGATTCATGGCTTACGCATGACGCGATCGAAAACGCCCGCCAAACGCCCAGCGAGGGCGCGGGCAGAAACCTCCTCGACGACGCGCGGGTCCGCGCCTGCCACTGTTTCGCCGGGTTGGTCGCAAAGCGCTTCGAGCTGTTCGTAGATGGCGTCGACGCGTTGCGGCGCCCTTCGTTCGTGATTGTAGGTAACGAGTCGAATGCCCGGCGCCTCCCCTGCCCGGCGCAAGATCGAGACCACGCTGCTTTCCTCATGAAAGACAGCCAGTAGGGGGCGCTCCGCCATGAGTGCGGGATAGAGCTTGCTCGCGGTGTAATGCGCCTCGCTGCTCCCCATCAAGAGAATTGCACTCGAGTTTGCGAGCACGTTCAGCGCGTCCAAATAGTCAACGCGGGCGGGCCGCTCGTCTACGACATCCGCAACGCCGAGCCGCTCCGCCTCTGGAAGCACACGCGCGGGCGCGTTCTCCGTGGTCTGGTTGCTCGTTCCATAGAAATGAAGGCGCAAGCGCGCATAGGCCTCAGGTTTTCGCTCTCGAAGACATCCCACCGCTTCGAGCACCGCGCGCAGGGTCTCGAAGCCGAGCGGCAGGAGAGTCCCTACATAGGAAATGTGGAGCCGCCCGTCATGGGCATCGAAGTAAGGGTTGGGACGCGCTTGGGCACGGAGCTTTTCAAAATCCCCGGAATCCGAGCCAATCGGTATCTCGAAACACGGCGTATCTTTCGCCGCACGGATGCGCGCCTGCACCGCACGAAAGGTCCCTTCGGACACGGCGGTAATGGCATCTGCCGCGCGGACCGCCACGGGCTCGAGGCGTAGCGCTAGCGCTCGCGATAGCCGGCTCTTCAAATCCGGGGTTCCGTTCGTGCCGCCTCCCGTCGTCTGGCCCCAGGATCCGACCCACGGATCCTGATAGTCGAGCACCAATGGGAGCGAGGCCCTCCGCTTCAACACCGGGCCCATCAAAGCGGGATAGGTCGGATAAATCGTGATGAAGACACAGTCGAACGTTTCGTGGGTCAGCAAGTCGAGCGCCGCACGGCGAAGGCCCCAATAGGCACGAAGGCCGAGATCGCCCACACCCATCATGCGCGTCCAGCGTGGCGCCCACGCGCGGGTCCTGATCACGCGCAGTTCCGGCGGAACGAGCTTCTCGAGATCCCAATCGAGCCGCCCTTCATAGTCCCGAGGATCGACCGTCAAGACGGTGGGCTCGAAACCGAAGGCCGGTAGATGTGGGGCGATGAGCCGGACCCGGTGGGTTCCCGCCGACGTGTCGGGCGGGAAATGCGGGCTCACCATCAATACGCGGCGCATGTCTCGGGTCATTTCGGATCAGGCGTGCTTGCGCTCTCGAGCGTCGAGCGTTGCCTCGCAACTTTCGGGAAAATGCCACCCGAGCGCCCGGACGACGGTCGTCATGCCCCCACCGCCCGCCAGGCTACCGGACGAATCTTTTGGGCCGTACATTCCGCACGGGACGCCGCGCCGATGGCCTGAAGCCGTTCGAGCCAGGCGCTATAGGCTACGAGCGCCCACGGACGCGACCAATGCGTACGACCACGCGCGAACGCGTCCCAGAGCCGCTCCACCGCGCGGCTCTCGAAAATTCCTGGCGCGAGTGCCCGCTCGGCGAGCTCTTCGCGGTGGTCGACGAGCCAGCTTTGAAACGGGAGCGTGAAGCCTTGCTTCGGCCGGTCCCAGACTTCCCGTGGCAGGGGCTCATCGAGAGCGCGCATCAAGAGCGGTTTGTTGACACCGCGTGAAAACTTGACGTGATGCGGTAGTCGAAACACAGCTTCGACGAGTGCGTGGTCGAGGAATGGCACGCGCGCTTCGAGTGAGTGCGTCATGCTCATGACATCCGTATCGCGAAGCAGTTGATGTCGTAAGTAACTCCCGAACTCGAGCCGCATGGCGCTTCGTAGCAGATCGTCGTCCTCGAGCGTTGACGGTAAATCTCCCCCTATCTCATAGGGCTCGCTTCCGGGAAGGAGCTCATTGATTTGCCCCGGACTGAACAGACCACGAAAAAGAAGATAGAGATTGCGCGCATTCACGCTCTCGAGATATTCGAGCTTACCCCTCGAGTGCCACGCCGCCGACGCGCTCACGAAGGAAGCCAGGAGCCGTCGTGCGAAACGCGGAGAACGCTCGAGCCATGGTACGAACGGGGCGAGAGCCCGTAGCTTTCGGAAATGGGGATAGCCGAGAAACACTTCGTCGCCGCCGACGCCGCTGAGCACGACAGTGAGGCCGGCCTCGCGGGCCGCCCGCGAAACGAAAAAGCTGTTCACGCCGTCGACGGTGGGTGAATCCATTGCACGAAACACATCCGGCAGTGCGCCGAGGAAATCCTGCCCGTCGAGACGTATCTCTCGATGGTCAGTGTCGTATCGTTTTGCGACGACGCGGGCATAGCGAGCCTCATTGAGCACAGGGAGCCCCGGCTCGTCGAAAACAACGGAAAGGGTCGTGACCTTTTCGCTCGAGAACTTTGCCGCGAGCGCCACGAGCGTGGCGGAATCCATACCGCCGCTCGAGAAGACGCCAAGAGGCACGTCGCTGACGAGCCGCATACGCACGGACTCCGCAAGGAGGCCTCGAACGTTCTCGATATCATCGTCTCGTCCACCGTTATTGTCGTTATTATTGCCGGCGGCCGCAGCAGCAGGCAGGCTCCAGTAGCGATGGAAGCTTCGCGAGCCCTCACTCAACTCCATATAGTGCGCGGGCTCGAGCATGAACACGCCTTCTACGGCGGTTCCCGGTCCGGGGACGGAACCAAGCGCGAGAAAAGAGGTGAGCGCGGCCTCGGCAGGCGTCGCAGAAATCAGCCCGCTCGCGACGATCGCCGATAGCTCCGAGGCAAATAGGAGCCGGTCTTTCGAGTCCGCATAGTAGAGCGGCTTGATTCCTAAGCGATCCCGAACGAGATAGAGCTTTCTCTCGTGCAGCGGGCGCGCGTCGTAGAGCGCGAAAGCGAACATGCCATGGAGTCGCGGCAAGAGACCCTCGAGGCCCCAGGACTCATAGCCGTGAAGCAGGACTTCGAAATCCGAATTCGAGCGAAAACGGTGTCCGGAAGCGCGTAGCTCTCGACGAAGCGCCTCGAAGTTGTAGATCTCCCCGTTGAACGTAATCCAGACATCACCCGTTTCATTCGGCATCGGCTGCCGCGCGGAGGCGCTGAGGTCGATCACGGCGAGCCGGGCGTGACCCAATAGCACGCGGGAAGCGCTGAAAGCGCCTTCGTCATCGGGACCGCGATGGGCTTCGGCGCGCATCATCCGCGCGAGCGCCACCTGATCCATTGCGTCGATCCGCCCATTTCGACGAACGACGCCGCCAATGCCACACATTTTTTTTAGGGAATGCTGTAAGTAAAATGATAAGCCTTCTTCGCAGAAAAGGCTACGAGGAAGCTTTGACATAGTCGACCGTCGCCGCTAGACTCTAAGTAAGCTTTTTCTCCACAAAAACAGACTGGCTGTGTCAACTCTCTTGGTTCTGAGTTTCGCGATTTCCTATGCCCTCGGCTTGCAAGAAACGGCAAGCAAACTCGAAACACTAACGTTTCTACCGAGCGAAGCCGGGCTGGTTGCAGTGCTCGCCGCCGACGGCGTTGTCGACTACCGTATCGTTCAAGAGCAGCATCCGGAACGGCGGGTCATTCTCGATGTTCTCGGCGTCGCAAATCCGCTTCGGCACTACTACCCGTCCGAATCGCACCCTTTTCTCGAGCGGGTTCTGATGTACGAATATCCCGAAGCGGCGAACCCGAACGGGACCGGACCGCTCGCACGTGTCATCTTCGAGCTCAAACGTGAAGTGGATTACTCTGTCTCGCAAAAAGGGCACGAGCTCTACGTCACGTTTACCGATCACGCGCTGCTCGCAGAATCCGATCACGACATCGTGCCTCCGACACCGGAACACGCCATGGCATCAGAGAGTAGGGGCGATGGCGAGAACGGAGAGAATGGAGACCCGCTACCCGAATCCGATCTTGCTGCTACCGAGACCTTGGCCGTAGAAGAAGTTGCGGATTCCATCGTCCCGTCCAATGTGAGCATCGAGCCCGACGACGTTCCTCTGAGCTTGTTCTTTCACGCGTCCACCGCAGACAACATGGACTACCGACTAGGGCGCGAGGACGTCATCGAGATTCGCGTATTCGAGCTCGACCAGCTCAACCGAACCGTGCGCATCTCGGGTGACGGGAGCATCGAGTTGCCTCTTGTCGGACGGTTGCGCGCTTCGGACATGACAGCGGAGGAGGTCGCGGAGGAAGTCGCGTCACGCCTGCGCGATCGCTACGTCCAGAATCCGCAGGTCTCGATTTTCATCCTCGAGTTCAACTCGCGAAAGGTTTCCTTTCTCGGCGCCGTACAAATGCCGGCGTCCTACGCCCTCGTAGGCCAGCGACGTCTTTTGGAAATTCTCGCGGATGCCGGAAGCTTGACCTCGGCGGCGGGCCAGACGCTCTATATTTTTCGCCAGACGGAGGACGGCCGGAGCGCCCGGCTCACCGTGCCACTGGACCAACTGCTCCTTCACGGCGACCCTCGCTGGAACGTCGTGCTCATGCCGGGCGATGTCATCAGCGTACCACCGGAAGCCGCCATCGCGATATCGTTGCTCGGTGCCCTCAACTCGCCGGGTGTCCACAAGCTCCCCGTCGGCGATCGAGCAACGCTCTTGAAAGCCATCGCGCTGGCCGGCGGCTTGAACGAGCGTGCATCGAAGAAGATTCGAATTCGTCGTCTTGAAAACGGAAAAGAGATCGTCATCAAAGTCAACCTGGGAGACATCCTCTCAGGGAAGGCGCCCGACCTCATCCTGCAAGAGGGAGACGTGGTTGTGGTCAACGAAAGTTTCTTTTAGTTAATTATCGGGGCTCGTGCGCCTCTTCATCTTCTCAGTACTAGCACTCTTCGGCGGCCTCTACGCTTACGCGGCGTTCGATGTTTTCCGAGAGGAGCAACGGGCACAAGACCCGTTGGCGGCAGCGGTCTCAACAGGCCCCCCGCGCCATCCCGAAGCCAACCTTCGGTATCTGCGCACCTCGTTTGCGAGGGGCGAATATTCCAACGAGCTCAAGCCCTATCTCGACCGCGCTCTTACGCAAGCTCCGTCTTTTTATCAGTCACCGTTCCTCCTCGCAGCCTTCTACGCGAATCGACTCGAGAAGCCAGAACGGATCGAGCAGAGTTTCGAGGCCGCGATTCGCCGCTTTCCTGCCAATGGGCGGCTTCATCTGACTTTTGCCGAGTGGCTCTTGACGCCGCGGCCGACGCGGCCCTATCGCACCTATCGTGAGACGGAGGGCTCGCTCGCCGCATCACGAGAAAGCCGGGCTCTCGAGCACATTGCCACCGCTACGCGACTCGAGCCCGATCTCGACGCCCGCACGCTCGAGTTGGTCGCTCGTTTTCGCATTCCTTTCGAGGCCTGGGACGATCTCATTCCACGCGAGCACCGAAACGTGAGGCTCGTGCTTCGGGTCGTCGACAACACAGTGCGTGACACCGCAAGACGCAGAGTACTTCTCGAGAGGTTCCTTTCGGAAGCGACCGACATCGCGGCGCTTCGGAGCATCGTGAGTTACGGAGATGCCTGGAGGGAGCCCGATATCGCTCTCGAGGCGGCTCGCCGGTGGCACGCAATCGCGCTCGAACAAAGCCCGGCCCGGGACATCACGTTAGTGACGGAAAAGCTGGCGGCGCATTATCTGGAACGTGGTGAATCCGACCACGCCTACAAGCTGGTGCGCATGACGCTCATGCAGTTCGAAAGCCAGGACCTCTCCGAGCCGAGCGCCGATCTGCTCATAGAGATCGCCGGGCTCTACTCGCGGTATCGGAGGTTCGCGACGGCCGAGAGCTTGTTTATGGAAGCGGCGACGCTGGCGCCTCATCGGACTTCCGTCTATCTCGGCCTCGCACGAACCTATCGCGCGATAGGTGAGCTCGACGCCGCGCGTCGAGAGCTCGCTCGCGTAATCGAGCTCGACCCTTCGAACGAAGCCGCGCGTTTGCTGATCACGCAGATTGAATAGGTAGCAAGAAAGACACCCTGGTGAAAACAATCCTCCCGGTAGCGATTGTGATTACGATCGCCGTTGTCACTTGGGGCGGCGGCGGTTATGCGCCATGGGCGATGCTCGCGCTCGAGCTATCCGCGGCAGCGCTTACCGCCTGGGTCGTCATCACGATCGTCTTCGCGACATCAAGGAGCGATCGCGTACGTAACGCCGCGATGAGCCGATCTCGAAGCCGCTCTTTCCTGCGCCGAAGTGCTGCGGTCGAGATTCTAGAGCCCAGCTCCGATGTCGACGGCGAGACTCTGAAGCCCGTCGGCGGCCGATATCACGATGCTTTCTATATTCTTGGTTACGGGTTCCGGAGAGTAGGCTCTGGAATCGTGCTTCTGATGCTCACTGCTTGGATCGCCCTCTCGCTCACGCCGCTCCCTTCGTCTTGGTTGTCCATCCTCTCGCCGCGAGCGCTTCAGCTCAAGACCGAAGCTTTGAGCCTGAGCAGCGTCTCTTCGGAGAGTACGGCTTTCGCGTGGAGTCTCGTCCCCTTTCTCTCCTATCAAGACCTATTGCTGTGGCTGGCTTACTTGATGCTCTTCTGGGTGAGCTATCACGTCGCCGACTCGCCCCGCGCGGCGAGACGTCTCAGCGCAGGATTGGTTGGCCTCGGAATCGCTTCCGGAATCCATGGGCTCTTTCAGTGGCTCGCACGCCTCGCCGGGAACTCCGAGGCGACCGCTGCGGGAAGCATTATTGCTACAGGCGCTTTCGGCAATCGCAACCACTACGCCATGTTCCAAGAAATGCTGCTGCTCGTCAGTCTCGGCTGGGTCTTGATGCGCTATCGTGAAGGCATTCATCTCGCCCGCGACAAGACGAGCGCTCAAGAAGCCAAAGCTCGTACCGTGCTCTTGGGACTAGGCGTCGGCGTGGTAGCACTCAGCCTGCTATTCTCACTATCGCGATCCGGTGTGATCTTCGCGATCATCGGCTGCGCGTTTTTCTTCTACATGACCTGGAGCGGCGGCGAGTCACGACGTTTGCTGGCGGCGGGCGCGATCGTCCTCCTTGTGAGCGCCCTTTGGATCGGCGTCCAGCCGCTCCTCACCCGCTTCGAGGCCATGAACATCGAGCTCACGAGTGAGCAACAAGGCCGTGCGATCGTTTGGCGGGACAGCCTCGATACAATCTCCGATTTTTGGCTTACCGGGTCCGGGATGAGCTCGTTTCAATACGTCTTCCCCGCTTATCGAAGCTTCGGGGGCCGTCGCTTCTTCTCCTGGGCCCATAACGACTACCTGCAGATCGCGGTGGAGCTTGGTTTGCCAGGTCTCTTCTTGTGCGGGCTGCTCTTGTTCTGGCTCACCGGCCGAGCCATCCAGGTACGCAGAAAACTCGGCGGGCAAACGGGGCTTCGCGATCTGCATGCCGGTTATTGCGCAGCGACCCTCGCTGTCGCACTGCATAGCTTTACCGATTTCGGCCTCCATCTGCCAGCGAATGCGGCCCTCTTCGCCGTTGTAGTCGGAGTGGTAGCGGGTCTCTCTCCCTTGCGCCCCTCCACGAAGAGCTGGACGAAAAAGAGCCGCAAAAAACTCCGTCGCTCACCACCTATCCATTGACGCGCTTTCCGTTCGCATTTTTCGAATATTTAAGGCGTCTTCGCCTCAGGAGGCTTCGCCGTTTAGATTGCTCCGACTACACGCGGCTCCTTTGACTACATGTCGGATGAGCAATTCACATGGCAGACCCCTTTCATCCTGCTCGACTGACCAGGCTTAACCTGGCGCGCCAAAGGCGCAAGGGGAAAAAGCCTCCTCAGCCAAATCTGTGGGTCGCTTGGCGGCGCAAACTCGGCTAACTAATTGATGACAAGTACCTTATTCCCAAACCATGTGACCTGACTTTCGTGTGTCACTTCGTTCTTCCTGAACCCGGTGCCCAGAGCCCCCACCGGAGGCCCCGTTCGCCCATCGCCCATAGTTGCTCGGACCACGGAGCGGAGCCGGGGTCAAGGCCGCGAAGCGCCGAGCGAAGCGAGGGAAGCCTTTACGCCGGCGAGCACCGTGGTCTGCTGAAGGGGCGATGGCGGACGGTTTCGACCCACAAATTCTGCTGAAGACCATCTTTTCTTTCTTTTTCTTTGCGACTTGGCGACTTGGCGCCTTTGCGTTACGCTTTTCTTAATATTGATCTCTTTCTTAATATTGCCCGAAGTAACGAGCAGCATGCGAGAGCTTGACGGGCTGCCGCCTGTTCCTCTACGCTCTTCACGTCAATGACGTCCTTAGCCGACGGGAAACTCCCGAATCAGCTCTTGAAAGAACTTTTGGCGAAGCTTGCTATGGACGATGTCCATCTCAAAGTTGGGCCTTTGCCGGGAGAGGACGCCGCGGCCATCGACCGTGGCGATCACTATCTCTTGCTCGCGGCAGATCCGATCACGTTCTTGCCGAAGCGCATCGGATGGTACGCCGTACAGGTTAATGCCAACGACATCGCGGCCATGGGCGGCACGCCAAAATATTTCATGTCGACGGTCTTGCTTCCCTCAGGCCAGGCTACGGACGACATGGTACGCGAAATTCTCGGAGATATCGCGGCCGCGTGCCGCGAGCTCGGATGTCTCGCTGTCGGAGGTCATACCGAAGTCACACCCGGCATCGACCGTCCGATCGTCGCTGGCGCGATGGTCGGCGAGGTCGAAAAGGACCGGCTCGTCACCTCGCAGGGCGCTCGGCCGGGCGACATGCTCCTTTTGACCAAAGGTGTCGCGATAGAAGCGACAGCAATCCTCGCACAGGAACGTCCGCAGGAGATTCTAGAAAGCTTCGGAAAAGAGTTTCTCGACAAGGCGGCACGCTTTCTCGACGAGCCTGGACTCTCCGTGCTTCCCGATAGCCGCGCGGCGGTCGAAGCTGGCGGTGTCACCGCGATGCACGACGTGACGGAAGGAGGCGTGACAACGGCGCTCTGGGAGCTCGCGGAGGCCTCCAAGGTCGGTCTCATGGTGAGCGAATCCGAGATCCCCCGCTTTTGGGAGTCGACCTCGTTGGCCGAGCGGTTTCATTTCAACGTTCTCGGCGCGATCGGTTCAGGAGCGCTCGTCCTCACCGTCGGCGAGAGCAAGACCGAAGCGGTGCTCGAGAGTCTCGAGAGCCACGGCGTCAAGGGTTTCGTGATTGGCCGGGTGGTCGAGGAGAACCAAGGCGTTCATTTGCTGCGCGGCAAAGAAAAGAACACGCTGCCGAGGTTCGCGACGGACGAGATCGCTCGGATCCTCAGTCCGGAAAGCGGCGTGAGCTGATGTCGAGCGCGGCGACGCTCGCGCTCGCCGCGTCTCGAAGGTGGGTCCCCGTCGCCATTCTCGTCGCACTTCCCTTTCTCTACCATGTGAAGCTTTTTTCCCCGAATCCAGAAGAGCGAAGGATTTTTCGGGGTGATTTTCTCAACCAGCACTATGTGTGGAAAAGCTACGCGCTCTCGAGAGCTCGATCGGGAGAGCTTGCTCTCTGGAATCCCCACGTCCTCGGCGGCGTTGCCATCCACGCCAACCCGCTAGTCGGGATCTTCTATCCGCCGACCTATGTGCTCCTGCCGTTTACTCGCGGAGGGCGCGTCGACTACGTGGCCCTCGAGATTTACCAGCTCCTCCATCAAGCTTTCGCCGGCCTGGGCATGCTGCTTTTGATGCGCTCGATCGGGAGCCGTCCGGCGGGCGCACTTTTGGCGGCGCTCGTTTTCGCATTCACGGGCTTTTTCACGACGCCTGGCCACCACGCCATCGTGATCACAGCCGCCTGGATCCCGTGGGCGCTCTTCGCCACGAGGCGAGCCGTGAGGCAAAGCGGAGTGGGATCTCTCGCCGTGCTCTCAGCAACGCTCGCGCTCATGGTGCTCGCGGGGCATCCGCAAGTCGCGTATTACGGTCTTTTACTGACGGCTCTCTGGGCGATGGCTTGCGGAGGATTGAAACAGAGCGCAACGCGATTCTTGCCAGCTTTGTTTCTTGCGATCGCTATCGCGGCCGTTCAACTGATCCCCACCTATCGCCTCGCCGAGGATTCGTCCCGAGCCGCTCTTGGCTACGAATATGCGACATCGTTCGGATTCTCGCCCTACTTTCTCGCCGCGGCCTTCAACCCGAAAGGTCAAGTTCGCCTCCCGGGTCAAGACGATTCCGCGCCACTTCACCTCTATGTCGGTATCGGCACGTTGCTTCTAGCTGCGGTGGGCTTCCTGCTGTCGGAGACCAAAGGTCATCTTTTTTTCGCCGCTTGCGCTGCAGGGGCTTTGCTTCTCTCGTTCGGGCGGGATTCCCCTCTTTTCGACTGGTTCTACGCGGCTCTCCCTAGCTTCGATCGCTTTCGAGTTCCGTACCGACTACTCGGAATCTATACGCTCGCTATGTCCGTCCTAGCGGGGCTGGGCCTCTCCGTGCTCGAAGAGGTCGGCCGCAAGCAGCGTTTACACCTGCGCAGCATCGTCCGGAGCGCCTTCGCCTTGCTCTTGGTGCTCGCGCTGTGGGCGGCGTTCATGCACACGCGTGTTGTCACTCCCTCCGGCTCCTCTGAGCTCGACGCGCTTTCGCCCGCTCAAGTGGAGCGCCTCGTTGGCGGCGCATACTGGGCCGTTCTGCTCGCTGGGATCCATGTTCTCTTCCTGACACTAATCCTTTGGCGTCCACGCGAAAAATGGGTCATCTATGGGCTCGTGGGCGTCGCGGTCCTCGACGTGGGCACGTTCGTCAAGGATCGCGGCGAGCGGCCCTATCGAACGCTCGTTCGGGCCGGAGAGCGCGCGGAGCATCGCCTGGTACGAGCACAAAGCTATCGAAGCCGCTACGTCTCTGAGTCCAACTTGGAAAACTATGCGACACTGCAAGGCGTAGACTTCGCGGGCGGACACGAGGCTCTCGTCGACGGCCACTACGCCGAGCTTCTCGATGCGAGCCATACGAGCGCCAACGCGCTATCGCTTTTGAACGCCAAGTTCATCGTGCGCCAAAAGCCTCCATCCGCCTTTCCCTGGTGCGGTCCGCGCTACGCGTCGCCACTTCCCTTGCTCGACATCCCGCCCGCCTTGGCGCCCGCGCGTTTAGAGCTCTTACCGCCCGTGGAGGCCTCGAGCATTCGCCTCGATTGGCATCCGCTCGGCCCGGGCGGAACGGCTTCTGTCGAAGTCGGGGCAAAAGTGTTTCCCCTCGAGCCCGACCGTCCGCTCGAGCTCCGCTTCGACGAGCGGACGTCTATCGACACATTCACGGTCATGGTCGACGACGACAATCCGGGGATCCAAATCGAGAGTATCGAGCTCGATCTCAACCCGCTCGCGCTCGTCACGGATTTCTTGCGCCTCGGCAATATCGTGATCAATCTCCACGCGCTCCCCCGAGCCTATTTCATAGTGCCCTCGGGCATCCCGGAGGAAATCCAAACGCTCGAAGCACTCCGCTGCTGGAGCGTCCACGCGGGCATTCAAGTGCGGCACCCCGAATCCGGTGAAGGCGCGTCGGGCTTTTTCCGGAAGGACGCGACGGAGATCACGATCTATGAGCCCGAGCTCGTCGAGATTCGGACCCGCTCGCCGCGGGCCGGCTTCGTCGTTCTCGCGGACACGCTTCGCCCAGGCTGGGTCGCCGAAGTCGATGGCGTCGAAACACCGGTCCTCCGGGCGCAATGGTCCATGCGCAGCGCCGCTGTACCGGCAGGCGAGCACGTCGTCCGCTTCCGATACCAGCCGCGCTCTCTCGCCATTGGAATGCTCGTGAGTTTGTCGGCATTTCTCGTCCTCTTCGGGCTCTTCGGGCTCAGCATTGCCGAGTGGCGTGCGTCCCGCAAGAAAGCGAATCTAAAGCCGGACGAAGACTTCGTCAGCGCCGAGCCCGAGTGAAGCCTGACTCCTTAGAACAAAAGGAGAGGTGGGGATAAAAAAGAGAGGTTATTTATCTCCACATCCCCGTTTTTATCCCCATATCCCCTTTGCTTTGAACAGTGGTTTTTTCCCAACAGATTGACAAAAAGCGTCATTCGTTTCGCCTTTGTCGGGAGCAGGCAGGGAGATTAATGCTTTGGAATCAATAGTTTAACATCGTAAAGGGCTGGTCCGAAACTTGCATTCCCAGAAGCCTTGGAGCCGTCCCACCTATGGCCACCCAGAACGTCCTACTAGACGAATCCTTTTCAGAAACGGCCGAGAGCGCTCGGACGGCGCAGGTTCGCGAGCTTCTCCGCTTGCTCGTAAAAGCCCAGAAAGCCCAGCGCCTATAACATATGGACGGCCTTGCAACGATGGTGCTCAAGTACGAGCCGGAGGTCGCACGGCTTTGCTCAACGCTTCTCGACCGTCTCCGAGAGCCGGAGCGGCTCGCGCGCTTTCTCACGAAGGAAATTCGCGCCCCCGCGCTCGACACTCTCGTACGACGTGGAAGACAAGAGCTCGCGGTCGTGGTCAAGTCGAACCCGAGCCCCGACGCTATCCACCAGCCCAAAGTTCGAATCGTAACGGACATTCACAAGAATTTGGTGCCACCTTCTCTCATTGATCTCACGCATCCAAGCCAGAGCGAGCGGCACATCTTGCATTGCGTGAACCCAGAGAAATACGGCATCAATAGCGCGCATCATGTCTGCTAAGAAAAAATCGACGAACCGACCCACCCCCAAGTTCGAAAGAGCCAAGCGCCCGATCGTCTGGATCGGCGGCTCGGGGATTCCGGGAGGAGCCACAGGGAAAAAACTCATCGCCCTCGGACACCCCTTGCACTGGGAGCCAGGCTCGTCGAAGGCCGCACGCTCGGTGGCCACGCTTCAGCCCGTCATCGTCGTTCTCGAATCGGAGCGCATGTCCGAATCGCTTCTGGCGCTCTTGTTCACATTGACCGAGTTGAAATCCACCATCGACATGGTGGTGTTCCAGCTTCGCCGGCGGGAGCCGCGGCAAATCGCGGACGGGGTCGATGGGATCTTGATGTACGGCCCGTCGCTCGTACAACAAATCAAGACCATCCTCGCAACGATGGCGGGCAGTAGGGCATTCAAGGCGACGGGGCTGCGGGCCCAGAAACGGCTGAAGAAAGTACGTGGCGAGCTCGACCGGCTGCGCACTTTGGCGGTGAAGGATGACCTCACTTGCATCTACAACCTCCGCTTCTTCAACCGCTCGCTCGAGAACGAGCACCAGCGCGCCTTGCGCTTCGGTCGCAGCTATTCACTCATTTTTCTCGACCTCGACGGCCTTCGCGAAGTCAATAGTCGCAAAGGCCACCTCGTCGGCGGGCAAGTCCTGAAGCAAGTCGCTACGTTCGTGTCGGACCGCGTCCGTCGCATCGACCTTCCCGCACGCATCGGCGGAGACGAGTTCGTCATCATTTGCCCGGAGACGGCGAAGCCTGCGGCTCGCCTCGTCGCCGAACGGATTCGAAGCGGCATCGAAAGACTGCAAGACGATAAGGGAAAATCTCTCGAAATCACTGCGAGCATCGGCGTCGCCAGCTTTCCAGACGACGGCAACCTGCCCGAAGAAGTGTTGCAGCGTGCCGACCGCGCTCTGTACGAAGCCAAATCCCGAGGAAAGAACCGCGTCTGCAGTTGGGGAGATTTCGAGGCCGACGGAGACGACAAGAGCTTCCTAGGGTCGGTCCACCATACCGTCGATAACTCTCCTAGCATCGAAAAACTCAAAACCCCCGACGGGAGCGAGACGATCAACTAACACTAACACTAGCCAGGTAAACCTGAAAGCGTTTTGAACCGCAGAGACGCAGAGGACGCAGAGGAAAATCCGGGATTTTCTTCTTCTCCGCGTGCTCTGCGCCTCTGCGGTGAGATTTCCAAACCGTAAACAAAATCCTCGTTTCTGACTGGTCAGGGGCTAACAGGTTCTGGCTGGATGCTGGGAGTTGTTCCTGCTACCTTATGCTCGTGAGCACGCGCCGGATAGGACTCTCTCTTGGGGCCGATCTCTGCTGGCCTACCTGCTACGAAGAAATCCTGAGCCGCTTTGATCCGAGCTTCGAGATCGATGGAGAGACCATCGGCTTCGAGGTCGCGCGGCTCGATATCGAGCCTTTCGACCTTCGAAGACCCTGTCCCTATGATGTGGTTCTAGACCGGGTAACCCATTGGTACCACACGAGCCGCGAGTGGATTAAGAAATCCATCCTCATGGACGGTCTCTATGTGCTGAACAACCCCTGGTCGATCCAGTCGATGGAGAAGCAGACGACCTATTGCGCGATGATGCATCTAGGCCTTCCCATCCCAGAGACGTGGATGTTGCCCCCCAAGGAGTACGAGCCCACGCCGGATCTCGAGACGACGCTCGAGCGTTACGCGAAGCTATTCGATCTCGGTGAGATCGGGAACCAAATCGGCTACCCGCACTTCATGAAGCCCTATGATGGCGGCGCCTGGGTCGCGGTCACCCGGATTGCGACCGAAGAAGCGCTACGAGAGGCTTACGACAAAAGCGGCCGGCGAGTGATGCATCTGCAACAAGCCATCGAGCCTTTCGACCTGTTCGTTCGATGTCTCGGAATCGGACCCGAGGTGCGTTTCATCCGATACGACCCCGATGCGCCGCTTCATGCTCGCTACCGAATGGATCGTGATTTCCTGACGAAGGAGGAAGAGCGACTTCTGCGCGACATCACGCTCACGATCAACGCCTATTTCGGATGGGACTTCAACTCGTGTGAAGTCATCCGCAAAGACGGCGTCTTTTACCCCATCGATTTCGCCAATGCGTGCCCGGACGCCCAAGTAACATCGCTCCACTATCATTTTCCCTGGCTCGTCAAAACGATGCTTCAGTGGTCGCTCTACTGCGCCGCGACAAAACGCAAGATGCGTACAAATTTGGACTGGAATCTCTACGAGGAGATCCGGAACAAAACAGGTGACTACCACGAACGCGTCGCCGCATATGGCGCCCTGGCAAGAGACCGATTTGATGCTGAAGCATTTGACACCTTCCGCGAGCAGCATTTGAAACCCCTCGACGAGATCACGTGGGACTATTTC
Organism: Acidobacteriota bacterium; assembly: GCA_004356105.1. Classification (GTDB taxonomy): domain Bacteria; phylum Acidobacteriota; class Vicinamibacteria; order Marinacidobacterales; family SMYC01; genus SMYC01. The sequence continues at coordinate 19,435 of SMYC01000102.1, forward strand.
GGCACCCCCCGCGCAAAAGAAGTCATCCGAGAGAAAGTCGCAACCCTCTTCCCCGAACACGAGCACGACGAGTTCACCGACCTGTTCTGGACCCAAATCCAAGACTGGCGCGCCCACGAAAACCCGTAAGATTGATCAATATCAAGAAAGGCGATGCACCAACAACGACGAGACCCATCATCGCCGCTAGTTTAGTTTACTCGTTATATCAGCATCCGAATTTACGTTTCGACCCGGAGAGCTGAAAACTGAGTGCAAACGGAGAAAGGGCGAGCCCATCTCCGAGCGTTCCGTCTCAGTCACGCCCGAAGAAAAACCCGCCCCTTCGCATGATGCCCTGGAATAAATTAGGTCGTATCAGGGCCAACTCGGCAGGGTATGTGCCGAGGGCTATTATCGTCGCTCCCTGTTGCCACCCCCGGCACGATTTCACTGGAACGAGCTCGAGCGGAGTGGGTGCCGGCACGCCGCCCAAGCTCAGTTCCTGTGAATCCCTTGAATCTCCACCGTTTCCGATGTCCGTTGTCCCCCCAAAACCCCAACCGCAAGTCCCGTTGCGGAACAACTTTTCACCAAACCGGAAGAGCTCCGAGCTGATAGTTACTGAAGTTGCAACCGGTGTGCCAAAACCCGAAAACGTCCCGAATTCGTGTATAAACCTATTGCTTAAAATAGGTTAGGCTTAGTAAGCCGACGGGCGCTCGCCACACGACTTTTCCAGACTGGCCCGAATGGGAACAACTGGCTGTTCCACAAAACGTATATGAAACAGGATTTGCTCGGGTCTCGGATCCGTACTAGCATCGTCACTGGGAGGACATTTTCATCGTGCTGATTCGAACACCTTTGGTTCTTCTTGCAAGCATCGCGGTGGCTATCCTATGGGGATGCAATTCGAACAGCCAGGGAACGCTCCCCGAAGCTGACTTTTTCGTGAGCGACGGTCAGGGTTTCACCTTGCGCGTCGGAGAGACCGCGGGCATTCAAACGGTCAGCGCCATCAACATCATCCGCTTCAGCGGCGTCCTCGACGACAGCCGATGCCCCGAAAACGTGCAATGCGCGGTCGCGGGCTTCGCGACGGTCCTGCTTTCTGTTCAATCCGCCCTCGCCATCACTGAAATACAGCTTCAAGTCCCTCCAGGTGGTACCGCGCAGATGGTGGTCGAAGAGCTCACCATCGACGTAATCGCGCTAAATCCTGCAGCAGAAGCGGGTATCGAGATCAATTTGCTCGACTACGCGGTGGCGTTGAGGGTGCGGCAGACGAGCGACCTCGGCATTACGTAAGCTCACAGAAGATCAATTTCAAAGAAAAGCGTAACGCAAAGTCGCAAAGAAAAAAACAAGAAGGCCAAAAGTCCTGCTTTTACTTTAGGGTTACCCTTTCTCTCTTTTCTTTTCTTGGCGCCTTTGCAACTTGAGGCCTTTGCGTTACGCTTTTTTATTATTGATCTCTTTGCTTTCGCGTTACGGCTAAAGCTAGCCGGGTAAACCTGAAAGCATTCTAAATCCAAACCACACAGCTCTCATCCCCACATCCCCTCCTATCCCCACATCCCCTTGCCTTTAAAAACGCCGCTAAAAGCAAGGAGAGGTGGGGATAGGAGGGGATGTGGGGATAAGAAAGAATGGGTCTTCAGAACGTGGTACAAAATCCTCGGTTCTGACGGGTTAGAGTTAGAGGCTAGAGCGCGGCAACCTTGTCGGCCTCGAGCGGGCGGCTCGCGCCGCAATAGGTTCG
>SMYC01000103.1 GCA_004356105.1 Acidobacteriota bacterium
ATTGAGAACGACTTGAATGCGCACACCGGAGCTATGAATCCTCCGCATTTCCATCACGTAGAATGACTGGCCATCCGGCGCCACGTCGAAGCCCTCAGCGAACCCTCCGCCAAAGAGCTTCCGTTCTCGAGTCACCTCGAAGCTCGACCCGAGCACAACTCCAACGGAAATGAAGTCGTGCTGGCCGAAGTAGTCGTGACCCCTGCTGTAAAAAAGCTCCTCGCCCGTTCGTGACCAAACGGGCCAACTTCCGCCTTCCCCGGAAACCTGCGTTCGAGAGCCTGGCCCCGGGAAAGGCTGAACGTAGATCTGGAACCGCCCCGACTCGTTGGAGCTATAAGCAAGCCAACGACCATCTGGCGAGAGCATCGGGTTTCTTTCATCGAAGGCCGAAGCCAGCAGCAGTTCGGGCTCGTGTACCGCCATACGCGTCGACGATGCCAACATCCCAACCCGTGTCGGGGTTCTGCTGCTCGAAGACCAGAACGTTGTTCTCTGGCGACCAAGACCAAAGATGCACGTGATGTGGAGATGCGAAAATCGTCGTCTCGGTGCCGCTTCCATCTGCGGGTTTCCGGAGGACCAATCCTCGCCCCGGGGAGTTCCAGGCAATCTCACCTCCATTGGGGGACCACACCGGTCGCTCGTCCTCTCCGATGTCGGAAGTAAAGCGCGTCAGGATGTCGTGGCCTAGATCGAAGATCCAAACGTCCTGATCGGCGCCTCCTCCAGGATAGCTTCATCCACCGGGATGGGTCCTCGTGCTATTCTCTCCGCCAGCGTCTCGCCCTCGATATATTCCATGACGAGGTAGTCCATGCCGTCTTGCTCGCCCAGATCATGGAGCGTGCAAATTCCTGGATGGTTGAGCAGCGAAATCGCCTTCGCCTCGCGCTCGAAGCGAGCCTTGCGTTCGGAGCTCTCTGCAAGATGGTCGGGAAGGACCTTGACGGCCACGAATCGGTCGAGGCGGGTGTCCTTGGCTTTGTAGACTTCACCCATGCCCCCCTTCCCAATCGGCGCAAGGATCTCGTAGGGACCTAGGCGGGTTCCGGAGGTGAGAGCCATCGGTATCTTTATTCCTAGCGAAGGAGTTTACGTGCCGAGAATGTAGGAATCAAACGAGTGGAGCCACTGCCGTAAACGAATAGCGCCCAGAGCCCAGCTCAAAACGCACCGCATCGGGCGTGGTGGCGGGTAGCTTCCGTATCGAGGAAACCTCGGCAATGAGTCGCCCTCCTTCCCGAACGGACATCGAATCACGGGTCGGAAGCCGCACCAACGCGGTCGTGTTCACTGGGATCTCTACGTCGAAGTGAAGCCGATCGTCTTCGAGTCTGAAGCTGCTTCTGATGGTTCCTCGCACGGACTCGTAGCTCGCATCCACCCACTCTAGGCCCGCCGGCATGTCTGGCTCGATCCGAAAACGATCGAACCCGACCGCACTTTCCTCCACGTTGATTCCACCAAGAGACTTGTAAAACCACTCGCTCACCGAACCGAACATCGGGTGATTTTGTGAATAGACGTCGTCGCTCTCGGCCCAGGTCTCCCAGAGCGTCGTCGCGCCGTTCTCGAGCATGTATCCCCACCCGGGATAAGACGGCTCATCGACCATTCGATAAGCGACATCGGCATGCCCCGTCATAGAGAGGGCGTTCAGCAAATATTTTGTGCCGAATATACCGGTGGCGATGTGGCCGTCATGCGTGACGAGCACCTCGTCTACCATACGCTTCGTAGCCCTTTCGACTTCGCCTTCAGGGACGAGTCCCAGATGCAGGGCGGTAGCTTGTGCGGACTGCGTCGCGATTCCGAATCGCCCGGTACCCGGGTCCAAAAAGCGTTCGACAAACGCCGTCTCAATCTTCAGGGCAAGTTGGCGGTAATGATCTTCCTCTTGCGAGCGCCCAAGAATATTCGCAAACCCGGCGATCAGAGACGCCGCTTGGTAAAAGTGCGCCGTTGCGAGCAGTTCGATGGGTTTCGGATCCAGGCTTTCGTGATCGCCGATGCAGCGATCGATGATATAGCCGTCCGCGTATCTCTCCAGCAGATCCACCCAGGTGCGGGCTGCTTCGAAGTGCTCTTCTACGATTCGCCGGTCGCCGTAATACTGGTACAGCTGAGCCAGCAGCAAGGGATGCGCAAGTCCCCAGCCGATCGGGCCGGCGTCCTCTACATAATTTTCCGCTGAGATGCCGACAAACGGCGCCGTCTCAGTGAACCACCCATCGCCCTGTACCGCGTCCCGATGATCCGACACCGTCTTAGCGTAGAAAGAGGCCATGTCGTAGTTAAAGATGGCCATCTCGCTCGAGGCCACGATATCTCCTCCATACTGGAATTTCTCGCGGGCCGGACAGTCGGACTGCACACTGAACAAGTTGCTGAGAAAAGTCCACTGCACGACGTCGTGAAGGCGATTGAACCGCTCGTTCGAACAGGAAAATGATCCTGCGGACGCAACGTCCGTATTGAGCCGCAGACCTTCAATCGATTCGAGCGTCGGTCTGCCCGGAAATCCGGTGACCTCGACATAGCGAAATCCATGAAAGGTGAACCGAGGCGTGTACTCCTCTGCGCCGCCGCCGCGCAGCGTATACGCGTTCGATTGCCAGGCGACTTCAGGGGATCCCGGCCCTCCACGATGGGTGCCGTCTTCGTTCAGGCCCTTGATCTGCCCGGCGACCGCTGTCATCGGATTCAGCGTGCCATCGGGATAGAGAAGCTCACCCATACGCATCCGGACCGTTGTGCCGCGCGGTCCCTCGACGCGCAGCCTGACCCAACCCGCAAAGTTCTGACCCAGGTCAAAGATGTACACGCCGGGTCCGATTTCGCTCATGCTGACTGGAGTGAGTTTTGCCGTTACTCGGATCGGCGGGATGGGTAAAGCGCGCAGCTCGCCCGGGGCATGGCCAGATCCATTCGAGTTCGCTGAAGAGGCGGCGCTCCAGCCCGAGTCGTCGAAGCCGGGTCGATCCCATCCGGGCCGCTCTAGTCGAGCGTCGTATTCCTCGCCGAGGTAGACACTATTTCGAAGGATCGGGCCATGCGAGACCCGCCACGACTCGTCGCTCGCCACCGTCTGCGTCGACCCGTCTTCGTATTCGATGATCAGTTGGGCCATCAGCTGAGGACGCCCGACCGCGAGATGATCTCGAAGATTGACGCGGCCCCACATCCGCAGCGGGAGCGGATTGTACCAACCGTTTCCAAGCATGGCTCCGAGAACGTTCTCACCGCTCTGAAACTCATCCGTCAGATCGTGGCACGTGTAATAAACCCGGCGGTCGAAACGCGTCCAGGCTGGGTCGAGAACGTGATCCGAAACGGCTCGGCCGTTTATGCGGAGCTCGTAGTAGCCCAACCCGGCAGCGTATAGCCTCGCTCGTTTGACGGGTTTGTCGACGTGGAAACTCCTGCGAAATAGCGGGGCCGGATCATCTTCGTAAGATGCTTCCTCCGTCGCCGGTTGCTCGCTCCCGTCTGAGATCCAGAATCCCGTCCAGTCTTCTGGAGAGAGCAAACCCATTTCCCACCAGGAAATCCGGCTCGGCACTGAAATCCGGCCGTCTGCATCCCATACCTGTACGCGCCAGAAACAGCGCTCGCCGCTCGTGAGTGGTCGCCCGTCATACTCGATGTGAAGCTGTCGAGTAGATAAAACCCGGCTGCTGTCCCACAAATCTGCGACTCCCGTGACCAGGAGAGCCTCCGTACTGGCCACCGTGATCCTATAGGCTGACTGGATCTGATTGCGCGTGCCCGCGGTGGCCTCGAGCTTCCAAGAGAGACGTGGGCGATGCGCATCGATCCCGAGTGGGTGGTGGGTAGATTCGCATCGAAGATCGACTGGCGTTATGAGCGCGTCGTCAGTTTCGGGTCTCTGGGTAGAGGTGGCCTGGGAGTTTGGGTAGACTCCCGTGGCCGCACGCGTGATCCTGGCGGCGCCTACACCCGCGACGAGTGAACCCTTCAGGAAATCGCGTCTTCGCATGAACCGGTCAGAATCTAGAGATCTCGTTTTGCATGTCTGACACCTTCCGTTTCAACTCGTCATATTCTGCCTCCAAATAGACGGACTCCTGTACCGCTTCCAGCAACCACTCTCGCAGCTCCACATTGCTGGGGTTGGTGTTGCCTTCGATCAGGGTTTTCAAGCTCGAAAACGTCATTTCGCTCAACTCCTTTTGCGCCCTTAGCGTGGGTCGGCACTCCCTCGTTCGCGGCGGTATTGTACCCTCTTGCGAGTGTGACTTTTTACCTGTTGGCAGTGGGTCGATGCCCTTTCGAAGAAACCGCCGCACAACTCTCTTGATGCTCGGTTTCCCATCGTGCTGGCAGACGACTCGGTAGATGGTTGCGGATCAGACGCAGGGGTGTCCTGTTGGTGCCGGAGTCGGATCGAAGGTACGATCATGTGTGCAGAAAGCGCAGACGACGCCGCGTCGTAATGTACTTGGTCGTTTTCTTCGTCTCCAAGACGACGAACGCCCCCCTGTCCATTTCGGCCCGCGATATGACTCGGGGCGAACGGAAACGCTATGAAAAATAAGAGCTCGATATCTAAAAGCTACGTCTTACCAGGAAATGGGCGAGCATTGGGACCAGAAAGATCTTGACGAGGTTTGGCACCAGACCGAGCTTGCGGAATTCACCGTAGGTCTCCAATCCGAAGCGAACTATTACCCGATCGATTCCACCCTCTCAGACAGAATTCGCGACTTCGCGAGGCGTCATGGCGTCTCTCCCCAAACTTTGCTTAACCTCTGGGTTCAGGAAAAACTGGAGGAAGAGAATCGCAGCTAGCACGCGTAAGTTATATCGCTTCAGTCCTGAGCGATGGCCCATTCGCTTGAGCCACTTCGCTAGATCGCAGACGAACGACCCGCACCAGGGCGCTCTGTCTTTCGCGAATTCCTCACGAAGGACTGTGTCCAGACACACCTTGGGGACCAATGCTGAACGCTCGACTCGAACGTTTCGATCCCGTAAGTGTTTCCGGCCAATCCGTAGTTTGCTGTGATCAGCGTTGACTGCGAGAAACCCGAGGCGGTGCCACCACTCGTTCAGTTTTCGATCGGAACGAGTCGTTTGAGCTCTTCGGTCCAGTTGAGGACGACGTTAATCTGTGTCGCTCCGTCCGATTGCGACGCGACGGGCGCGAGCATCAGGAACCGCTGGCCGTCGGCGGTTACATCGTAGTTTGGATAGCTGAAGCCAGTGGGCAAATAGGGTCCTTCAAAAAGCATCAGAGGCGTTCCCGCCGTAAAGCCGGATTCCGTGTCGATGGGCACCGCCATCATGCGGCTCCCACTGCGGTAGAATAACTCGCCTCCTTCGGGGTTCCAGACCGGCTCATGGCCTCCATTGGTCGAAATCTGCCACTTCCCGCCGGGGCCGGGATAGGGTCGCACGTAAACCTCTCTCCGGCCCGACTCGTTCGAGGAATATGCTATCCATTCCCCGTCCGGAGAAAACTCCGGTGCGGTTTCTTCGTACCGGGTCGAAAGGAAGAGGTGCGTCTCTCGATCCGCCAGATTCAGGACCCAGATGTCGCGCCCCGTCACCGGGTTGCTTTCGGTAAAGGCCAGCAACTGCCCGTCAGGGGAAAACGACGCCGCGGGAGTTTGATTCTCGTTCGAATTCAACCGTTCCATGCCACCGCTGCCGTTGGCCATTTGCCGGAACATGTTCAACGGGCCGTCTCGATTTGATGTAAACGCGACCCACTGTGCGTCGGGCGACCAGGCAGGAGTAACAGTACGACTTCCCTCAAACGTCAGTCGAGTAAGGCCGTTCCGGGCAACATCATAAACCCAAATATTCGTCTCAACCAAGGCTGTGCGGGCCTTCTCTGCGATTGAGACAGCTACACGCTGGCCGTCAGGAGACAACTCGGGGTAATCGTACTGTCGAGGGGGGGCGGGCAACGGCTCGACCACACCCTGGCGGTCCACCCAGACCAGCGTGCTCGTCAATTGCTCCACAGTGCCGGGAACGTAGGCGAGTGTCCCCGTTCGGGAGACGGCAAACTGTGGACCCCCACGCCGCGTCCCGGAACGAATACCTTGTATGACAGGCACCGGAGAACCAGAGATTTCCAGCCGGTCGAGATCGAAAGGAACGGCCATTAAGGTTCCCGCCTGGGAATAGATCAGATGCCCCGTGGAAAGGTAATGCGGGAACGTGCCCCCCTGCAGGAGCAGCTTGCGCTCACCCGTATCGAGACGCTGAGCCATGATCGCCACGGGCGAGTTGAAGAGCACCGCCTGGCCTTCGGGCAGAATCTCCGGCCAAGAAATAGCGAAGGAGTCTGAACTCGCATCCGAGGACGTGAGGACCTCGGGCGTCCCACCTTCTGCCGAGACCCGAAGGAGGCCCGGACTGGACCTGCCAAAGATGATTCTGTCATCGGACCCCCAGCTTGCCCCCAGGGGACTGTCACCCACCCTGGAGATGGTCACAGCTGCTCCGCCCGTGATCGCCACCTTCTTCATTTCGCCGCCCGCAAAAAAACCAACCCACCGCCCGTCCGGGGAAAAAAATGGGTTGTCACCCCCTTCAGTACCCAACAGGCCCTCGTCTTCGAGGCTATTCATAGAACGTAGGTAGAGTCGCGGCGGGTCGTCTCCCTTTTGCGCCGAGTAGACCATGTGGGAACCATCTCGTGAAAAAGCCAGGGGTGCTGTGGTGGTCCGAGAGATAACTTCGTCAGCTTGCAACGCGACCACAAAGCGCGTCACCGGCAGGGACGGTACGGGCCGCATGTTCGATACGACAAGTGCGGCGGCCAACGCGGCCGTTGCTGCCCAAGGCAACGCCCTTTGCCAGAGAGGGGCAAGAGGCCTGGATTCGAGAGGTGGACTTTCCGTAATTACGCCGCTGAGAGCAATGCGCGCCTCGCCAATATGTTGCAGCCGCAGTTTGGGATCCTTCGTCAAACAACGACAGAGCAGTGCGCGGACATGTCCCGGGCAATTGCTCGGCAAGCTGGACAAGTCGGGATCGTCCTTGATGACCGAAGCCAATGTCTCGGAAACCGTTTCCCCGGAGTACATTTTCTTGCCGGTCAACATCTCGAACAACACCGCACCGAAGGCCCAGATGTCGGTAAGCTTGTGGACGCGCTTGCCCTTCGCCTGCTCGGGGCTCATATACGCGGCGGTGCCGAGAATCACTCCGATCTGCGTTCCGTGCCGTGTGAGAGTGGGCGACTGCGAAAGCTCCGAATCAGCGCCGCCCGGTACATCGCCTTCGAGTGCTTTCGCGAGACCATAGTCGAGCACCTTCACCGTGCCGTCTTCTCTGACCTTCACGTTCGCCGGCTTCACGTCACGGTGGACGACGCCAGCCTCGTGGCCCGCTTCGAGAGCCTCCGTAATCTGCCGCGCTATGGGGAGCGCGTCCTCAACCGGGATAGGACCTTCGGCGATTCGCTCGGCAAGCGTCGGTCCTTCGACCAACTCAAGCACGAGCGCCGTCACGCCGTCCGATTCTTCGAGCCCGTAGATGCTTGCGATGTTCGGATGGTTCAGCGATGCGAGAAGCTTCGCTTCTCGCTCGAATCTGGCGAGGCGTTCCTCGTCTTTCGCGAACGCCTCAGGAAGGACTTTGATCGCGACGTCGCGGTCGAGCTTCGTGTCACGCGCACGGTAGACCTCACCCATGCCACCTTTGCCAATTGGCGAAGTGACCTCATAAGGGCCGAGGCGCGTTCCAGCAGCGAGTGTCACAATGAGAATCTACTGGCACGACGGAGCAATTACAACCACTCCTCAGTTTTCCGTGGGAACGAGCCGCTCGAGCTCTTCGATCCAGTTCTGGATCACGATGATCTCGCTTTGTACGGCGTCCATCTCGCGAATCATGATGAACTTTTGACCGTCCGGCGTCACGTCGTAAGTGTGTCCGCGGTGAATGGCCGGCGGACGGTACGGGCCGGTAAACAGAAGCTGGGGTTCTCCCGAAACAACAAAGCCGGAGCTGGTGTCGATCGTGACCGCAAGCACGGACCGTACATCTCGATAGAAGAGCTCGCGGCCATCGGCAGACCAAAGGGGCTCCGTTCCACCGTCTCGGGAGACGAGCCATTTACCATCGGCGGGGTTGGGAAACGGGCTGATGTAGATCTCCCGTTGGCCCGACTCATCGGAGGCATAAGCCAACCAACGACCGTCGGGCGAAATTTCAGGATTGGTCTCTTGGAAATCGCCTGCGAGCAGCGGCTGCAATATGGGCTCGCCTTGAAGCGCGACACTGGAAAGGTCCCAACCGGTCCCCGGGCTCGAGTCGACATAGGCCAGCGTCCTACCGTCGGGAGTGATGGACCAGAGCCGGGAGTGGGCTACGAACGAAACGAGCTGCTCTGCCTGACCCGTACCGTCGGCGCGTTTCGAGAAAAGCCCGTACGCGCCTCCCCGCTGCGACAAAAACAGAACGTGCTCTCCATCCGGCGTCCAAACCGGGAGGACGTTTTCAGCCTTGTCGAACGTCAACTGACTCGCCCTCTGCCCAAGCACGTCGTACAGCCACAAGTCCTCGAGGCCCGGGCCCAGCACCTCGAGAACGATCCTTGTTCCGTCCGGTGAAATCGAGACCGACTGGTACGCGCGTCGAGGAGCGTTCAGGGGCTCTTCGCGACCCGTGCGATCGACCCACATCAACGCGCGCTCGGCACGATTCAGCCCACCTGCGATATAAACGACCGCGCCATTCTCAGCAAGCGCGAACTGTACGGCGGCAGTCTCGATACGGACATTCTTCAGCACTTGGACCGGGTTCCCGGTCATCTCGAGTCGTTCAGCATCGAAAGAAACGGCCCAAACATCGCCTGCCTGTCCATAGAGCAAGTGACCCGTTGACGCGAAGCGGGGGGAAAACCCGTCCCCAAGAAACCGTCGCTCTCCTGTGGAAAGCGATACGACGGCAAGTCGTTAGTCGATCGGTGAGCTCGACGTCACGCTGAAGAGCACCGCTTCGCCGTTTGGAACGAACGTAGGCCCCGTGTGACCCAGCTCCCCCGCCGCGAGCGTCGTGATGGGCTCGGGAATACCTCCGTCCGACGAGACCCGCATCAGTACCCTCGTTTCGTCCACGAACACAATCGTCCCGTCCGGGCCCCAAGCGTGGAAGTTAGCGGAAGGGCAGTCGCAGATCGTCATCGGCGGCCCTCCGGAAAGAGAAACCCTCTTGAGGCGCCGTTCGCCGGCGTTAAAGGCGACCCACTGACCATCCGGAGAGAAAACCGGCGCACGTGCGTCCTCGGTACCGGGAAGTGCTTTGGCCTCGAGACGGTTCATGGAGCGATGGTAGAGCTGGTCGCCCTCATCGGTGATGGCCGCGTAGACCAGCTCACGCCCATCGGGAGAGAGCGCGACGAGCGTTCCAATCCGCTGAGGCAGTTCACCGTTGACGGAAACCGCGAATCGGGCTGGCACGTGGTTGCGAGACACGGGACCTCGCGTGAAGACAAAAGCGATCGCGATCACCAAGGCACTCCCAGCGACGACCCAAGGCGTCATGGATCGCGAGGGCAGCACATCTCTCGCCTCGGGCTCGAAGGCGCCGTCGAGTGCAAGCCTCACGTCGCCGATGTCGCGTACCCTCTCTTTCGGATCTTTGGCGAGGCAGCGTAGCAGGAACCGCTTCAGCGTCGGCGGCGTCCTCTGCGGCAGTCGCTCCCACGACGGCTCGGACTTGATGACAGCCGCGAGAATCTCCGAAGCATCGTTGCCCTCGAACGCCCGCCGCCCCGTCAACATTTCATAGAGCACGGCGCCGAAAGCCCACACGTCCGCGCGTTTGTCTACCTTTTTACCCCTCGCCTGCCCCGGGCTCATATACGCGGCCGTGCCGAGTATCACGCCGACCTGGGTCCCATGCCGCGTGAGAGTTGGCGACTGCGAAAGCTCCGCGTCGGTGGCGCTCGGCGTGTCGCCTTCGAGTGCTTTCGCGAGACCGTAGTCGAGCACCTTCACCGTGCCGTCTTCCTTGAGCTTGACGTTCGCAGGCTTCACGTCACGATGGATGACACCGGCCTCGTGGCCCGCTTCGAGCGCATCCGCAATCTGCCGCGCTATGGGGAGCGCTTCCTCGAGCGGAATCGGTCCGTCAGCGATGCGCTCGGCAAGCGTTGGACCTTCGACGAGCTCCAGGACGAGCGCCTTCACCCCGTCCGATTCCTCGAGGCCGTAGATGCTCGCGATGTTCGGATGGTTCAGCGACGCGAGAAGCTTGGCTTCCCGCTCGAATCTCGCGAGCCGCTCTTCGTCTTTCGCGAATTCTTCCGGGAGGACTTTGATCGCAACGTCGCGGTCGAGCTTCGTGTCCCGAGCGCGGTAGACCTCGCTTCGAGTAGGCAGGAGTCTCCCGGAGCTACAGGACGATGTTTGTGTTCTCTGTTTGCCGCCTGCTTTCGCGACGGTGCCACAATATCTCGTCCATACTTCAGTTGAACTCC
>SMYC01000104.1 GCA_004356105.1 Acidobacteriota bacterium
ATCGCCGCGGCGGTCGTCTACTACGGTGGGCAGATCATGCCGTATATCGACGAGAAGGAACGCTGCCCTCTACTCATGCACTTCGGCGAGACGGATCACTCGATCCCGCTGAGTGATGTCGAGGCGATCCGGAAGGCGCACGCGGACGCCGTCGTACACCTCTACTCCGCCGGGCACGGTTTCAACTGCGACCGCCGCGGAGCCTACGACGAAGTAGCTTCAAAGCTCGCCTACGAACGGACGCTTTCCCTCTTCGCAGAACGTCTGACCTGTTGACGTGAGCACGATCGACCCCACGCGCAGCCACAAGCGCACCCAGAAGAGCGAAGCCGTCGCCGAGAACGGCATGGTGACGGCCATGCATCCGCTCGCGGCCGAGGCGGGCGTCGAGATCTTACGAAGCGGCGGCAACGCGGCTGATGCGGCCGTCGCTACCGCGCTCGCGATTTCTGTAGTCGAGCCCTTCATGAGCGGGCTCGGCGGCTGCGCCTACGCGGTGTCTTACGATGCGAAGCGCGCCACGACGAGCTGTTACGAAGGAAGCGCCAGAGCTCCCCAGGAGTCGCACGAGGACATGTTCGAGCTCGTCGACGCCGATCTCAAGAGCGACGGGCTCTACGGCTGGCGTGCCACCGTCGACGACGCGGCCGAGACGGGCCACCGCGCGGTCGCGGTGCCAGGAACCGTCGCCGCGCTCGGGATGCTGCACGAGGCGGAGGGCAACAAACCGTGGAAAGAGCTGGTAGCACCTGCCATCCGGCTCGCTGAAGGCGTTCCTGTCGACGAGTATTTCTTCACGCAGTCCGCGGCATCGGCCGCGCGTTTGAAAGCCTTCGACCACACGATGGAGATCTTCTTCGAGCCGGACGGAACCCCCAAGGTACCGGGAGCGGCCGGCGGGCTTCGTCAGGAGGAGCTCGCCCGTACCTTCGCCGTTCTTGCGGAAGAAGGGCCGCAGTCGTTCTACACCGGCTCGCTCGCATCCGCCATCGTCGACGGCGTTCGCGCAGGCGGCGGTATCTTGAGCCTCGAGGATTTGGCGCAATACACCGCACGCCGCTTCGACCCGCTATGGGTGCGCTATGGCGACGCCACCATAGCCACGCTACCGGAGAATAGCGGTGGACCGACGCTCGCTTTGGCACTCTCACTCTTGGACGGCTTCGATCTCGCCTCGCTTCCGTACGACTCCGTGTCGCGCCTGCATCTGATCGCGGAAGCACTTCGGATGGCGTTCACCGATCGGTTTCGCTATCTCGGCGACAGCGAGCTGTTGGCGATACCCTTCGAGGGCTTGTTCTCGGACGAATACCTTTCCGAGCGACGAAAGCTCATGACATCCGAAGGCCATCGCCTCGAGACGCTTCCAGAAGGTGATCCTTGGCGCTACGACTCGAAATCGCCCAGCTCGCTCCAAGGCTCCGGCGACAGCGCCAGCCAACAGACGACGCACTTGAACGTCATCGACAAGGACGGCAACATGGTCGCGCTTACCGGGACGCTCGGCGCGCGCTTCGGCTCGGGAGTCACGGTGCCAGAGCTAGGTGTGGTGCTCAATAACGGGATGATGTGGTTCGACCCCGAGCCCGGCCACAAGAGCTCCGTGAGTCCGGGAAAACGCGCGCTTCACGCTGCCGCGCCTAGTCTTTTGTTCAACGACGGGGTGCCGTCGGCCGCGGTGGGCTCACCGGGTGGGCGTAAGATCATGAGCGCGGTCTTGCAAGTGTTGCTCGCGATGCTGGACCACGGGATGGGGCCGAAAGACGCATGCGCCGCGCCGCGCATCCATTGCGAGAGTGCTCCCGGTGTGCTCGTTGAGACAGGCTTCTCCAGCGAAGTTGCCGACGGGCTTCGCGCACGTGGCCACGACATCACTTTTGCAAGCGAAGGATTCGTGGCCACTAATTTCGGGCGACCGACCGCGATTGTCTTCGACCATGCGCGCCACGAGCTTCGCGGAGGCGTAGAGCCCTATCGCGTGAGCGCCGCTATAGGATATTGATAGGAATCTAGATCCGAGAATTATCCAATGGCCGACACGAGCGAGCCCAAACCCGAGCGCACCGAGATTGCCACCACCGACGAAGAGTCAGCACGCCTGAGGCGCCGGGTGCTGATTGTCGGCGCCGGGCAAACCGGGCGCGCGCTCGCCCGCGTTTTGTCCGATAGTTGGGACATCGCTGTTCTCGATCCCGACGAAGAACGTCTCGCACGGCTCGAGACCGAGCTTTCGGACCGCGAAGTGCGACTCTTCGCGAAAGACGGGACGAGCCTCTTGAACTTGAAAGAAGCGGGCCTCGTCGGAGCCGAATGGCTCGCCGCGGTGACCAACAAAGACGAGGTCAATGCCGAAGCCTGCCGCATCGCGAGCAGCGTTCAGGACGCGCCGGCAACGATCGCCGTTGTGCGCCGCCCCGAGCATCAGGAGTGGTTCAAAGCCGTGGGTGCCGAGCTCGTCAGCCGTCCGGCGGCGGTGGCTGGCCTGATCAAGAACCGCATCGAGCGTGCCCATCAAGTCGCGAGCGGCGTTGGGCTCGAACAGGGCGAGATTCTGGAGATCCCGGTATTGCGCAGCTCACCGGCGGTTGACACACGCGTCCAAGATTTGCGCGCCCGACGTTGGCTCGTCGCGGCCATTTATCGAGACGATCGCTATGTCGTGCCCCACGGCCACGTCATCATTCGAAAAGGCGACCGCCTGCTCCTGACCGGCGAGCCCGAGATCCTTCCCTATATCGCCGACTATCTTCGAGAAGGTGTGGCGCGCTTCCCTCTTCAATACGGGGTGCGGACGATTGCCCTCAGCACGAGCGAGCCGCCTCCAGAGTTCTGGGAAGAGGTGCGCTATCTCGTGGACCAGACGCGCACACGAACGTCACGTGCATTGACGCCGAAGAACTTGCCGACGCCGAGTGTTGTACTCGAGAGCGGCAAGATGGAAACGCAAACGATCAACGCGACGGACTCGCTCATGACCGTCATCCGCCGCGACCTCCCCGGCCTCGATTGTGGGTGTCTCGTCTTGCCGAAAACACCCGTCGACTTCTGGGGACGCACCGGGCTCCGGCGTCCCTGGTTTGCGGACGCGCTCGATACGCTGGACTGTCCGATTCTCCTCGCCGCGGGGAGCCACCCTTATCGGCGGATTCTTCTCCCGGTGCTCGACCCCGACGCATCGATACTTGCCGCCGAGCTAGCAATCGACATTTCGCGCCAGCTGAACGTGGAGCTCGCCGCCGTCATCGTAACGCCCCCCACTTTCATCGTCGGCCAGGAGAGCGTCGACGAGCAGAAAGAAGCACTCGACACCGTGATGGAGGTCGGCTCGCTCTATCACATCAAGATCGAGCAAATCGTCATGGAAGGAAACCCCGCCAAAGAGATCGAGACCCTCGCGGGCGAGGGAGACCTGCTCGTCATCTCCCACCGTGCGGGCCAGCGATCCTCGGTCTTCAATCCGGATACAGCGCTCCAGATTATTGCACGGTGCAAGAGCTCCGTTCTGGCGCTCTCTTACCGCGAGCGCATGCATGGAGCTGGCTGAGGCCTTTTCGCTCGTCGTTTTCTACCTGGGCGCCTTTATCATGCCGATGGTGGCGTCGCGCGTCCACGTGCCCGCGGCCGTCGCGGAAATTCTCTATGGACTCGCCATTGGCGCTCTGGGGCTCGTGCACGAAGGTGGCGCGACCCATTTTCTCGCCGAGCTCGGCTTCGTCTATCTCATGTTCCTCGTCGGGATGGAGATTGATTTCAACCGAGTCGAACGCGAGGGGAAAGGCACGGTCGCGCTCGCTTTCGCCATCGCGACCCTCGTGCTCGTGACCGCGAGCTATATCGCCATACGCCTCGAAATGTCGTTTTTCATGGGGCTCGTAATCGGGGCGATGTCGGTAGGTGTTCTTCTGGTCGCGCTCGTCGAAAGCAACGCTTCGAAGACACGCTTTGGATAGATCCTGCTGCTCGTGGGTTCGCTTGGCGAGCTTCTGACGCTCCTAACATTGACGGGCTACCACCTCGTCCATACCCACGGCTTGAGTATGGCGCTCGCTGCTGCAGCGCTTCGCGTGCTCTTGCTCTTTGTCGTCGCTCTCGTGCTTCTCACGTTACGTTGCTGCGTCTTTCTGTCTGGTGGTTCCCGCACAGCTTTCAGCGATGGGTGCGCGAAGAAGATCCTTCCGAGCTCGGCGTGCGTTTCGGCTTCGTGCTCATGCTCGGCCTGACAGCGGTCGCCGCGTGGGTAGGACTCGAAGCGATCCTCGGCGCTTTTCTCGCCGGGATGCTCTTTGCCTATGTCTTCCGGGAGACGGGTGTCTTGGAAACGAAGCTCACCGCGCTCGGGCAAGGATTCTTCGTGCCCATCTTCTTCATCAACGTTGGGGTCACGTTCGAGTGGTCCGCGATCGGAAACCTCTCCACCCTCGGCAGAAGCCTGATGGTGTTGGGAGCAGCTTCTCTTCTCGCAAAGCTCCTCCCAACGCTCTTACTGATGTTTCTCGGCCTGAGATTGCGTTCCGTCCTCGCGGGTGCCCTTCTCTTGGCGACGCCCCTCACGCTGCTCGTTGCCATTGCCGCTCTCGGCCGCGAGATGGGCGTCCTCGACGCGAACATGAGCGCCGCGGTGATTTTCTTGGCAATCGCGACAGGCGTGATCTTCCCGACGCTCTCCAAGCTGATCGCACCGCCGGTTCCTAAACCCACCCTGGCCGAAGGCGAGCTCCCGCCCTTCGCGTCTGACGCCGGAGCGATCTAGTGCCCGAACTGTTGAAACGTTCTGAACCGCTCGACCTCGAGAACGACCTGCCGACAACGGCAGCAGACGTTGCCGCACTCAAACAGCTGCGGGAGTCTCACGGGATGAGCTTCGTGGACTATCTCGACTTCCTGTCTCGCTACAAGCCTCCCCCTCTCGTCAAGCGGCGAAAGACGCACGAAGGGTGTGAGCCTTTCGAGCTCTGAGCGAAGATCCTGCTGGTCGTGGGGTCGATTGGCGAGCTTCCGACGCTCCTGAGTTACCACCTCGTGCATCACGGCTCGCGTCTCGCACTAGCTACTAGCTGCCGCGGCGCTTCGCGTGCTGTTGCTCTTTGCCTATGCCTTCCAGAAGACGGGTGCCATGGAAACGAAGCTCACCGCGCTCGGACACGGATTCTTCGTGCCCATTTTCTGCATCAACGTCGGCGTCATGTTCGGGTGGTCTGCGATCGGAACCTCTCGACGCTCGGCAGAAACCTGATTGTGTTGCGTGCCGCCTCTCAGCCGGTGTTGTCTCGGATCCACTGCCGAAACGACTTCACGAGCTCGGGACGTGTCGCGGTCCTACTGCTCTCGAGAAATTGAGTGAGCACGGTGGCCGTCACGAGCGGGAGCGTCGCGCTCCTTTCTGATACGACGTAGCTTTTGCCAACGAGCTTGGCGATGCGAAGCTCATTTCCGTCATATCGCCAGACCTCTCGTACACCGAGTTGGGCGTAAACAGGGTCCTTGTGGATCGAAGTGCTCGTGACGTCAATCTCGATGACGAGCTCAGGGGATGGGTCCACGGACAAATCAAGCTCCTCTTTGCTCCGTACCAGCGCGGCCTGCTCGAAATAGAAGCACGAGTCGGGCTCGAAACCGCGTTCGAGATCCTCGCGCTTGAACGTCGCGGACCCAAGATTCTCCATGTCGATACCGAGCTCATCGGTCAACACTTCCACCAACTGCACGAGTACGCGATTGAGCCTTTCGTGCTTCTTCGTCGGACTCGTGATTTCGAACGTCCTCCGATCGAAGGTGAGGCGAGGCGAACTGCTCTCGGCGAGATCTTCCAAAAGGTTGAGGTAGGTCCGCCAACGCACATTAGCGATCACAACGCTCTGTTCGGGTGGACTCACAACTGTAGCCACGCCTCGAGCCTATCAAGGTGGCCACACCCCTGCTGAGGGTGGTTGTCCGGTGTTCATCAATCGCGCACTACCCGGCCTCGTATGTCACCGAGCGGTGCCGCCTGAACGACAGCCACGTTGACAGGTTTTTCTCGCATGCTTTTCCCGATGTCTGGCGCCGCTAGCCGCGATATTCTTTTTCGGAAAGCTGCACCAGCACGCCATCCGGGTCGTTGAAGTAGAGCTCCGGCCGGTCTTGCCGCACATAGGGTTCGATGCCCGCGCCGCGGAGCTTCTCGGCACCTTCTTCAATCACATAGCCGTCGACGCCCACGCAGAAATGGTGGATGCGTCCCGGCTCGGGAATCGAGTAGAGCCCGAGGAAGCTGTCGCCAAGGCCCATGTTGATCCCGTTGCTCTGACGCGACACGACCTTCACGCCGAGCGTCTCTTCGTAGAACTTGCGCGACGCCTCGGGGTCCGAGACGGCGAGGGTCACGTGGTTGAGCGAGCTCGCTTGAAACGGCGCCGAGGTCGCTTCCGACATTCCCGAGTCGGCGGTCACGACGGCAAGTGCTTGGATGAACGTTCGGCGGCTGATAGCACCTCGATCGTAATCCTCGACCAGAGATTCGATGGAATTCGACATTGACAAATACCTCCCTCGATGCGGCTCATGTTCTCACGAGAGGAACTAGCCCGACTAGTCCTTGTGCAGAGGCACCAACGTGCCTTGATGAAAGGTCAATTGCCAGCGACCGCCCCGATGCACCCATACCGAGCTTCGAAGGGACAATTTCGTGGCGCCGGAGTCGCCCACGTGAACCGAAATGCAATACGTAACGAGTGCGACGTCACGAGCCAGCTCTCGTACGGCGAAATTGCGAATCATCCAATCCGTAGGACCTGGAACCTCGCTTTGAAGGCTACGGATGGTCTCCTGTTTGTCGAAAGTGCGACCGGAGCTTCCATGCTCGAGGAAATCGTCTGCATTCGGACCGGAGCTCGCAGCGTGTGCGGAGATTCGCAGCTTCAACGCGCTATCGGAATCGCCGACGCTTACGCGGGAAGGAACCGAGACGGGCGTGATTATGGGCACCGCGGCCTATATGAGCCCGGAGCAGGCGCGCGGGAAAACTCTCGACAAACGGACGGACATCTGGTCGTTCGGGTGCTGTTTGTTCGAAGCCCTGAGCGGTCGTGCGGTTTTTCTCGGCGAGACTGTTTCCGACACGATTGCGAAGATCCTGGAGCGAGAGCCGGACTGGAAAGCGCTTCCACGGAACACACCGCCTCGTTTGAAGGAGCTTCTCACGCGGTGCCTGACGAAGGACGCGACGCATCGTCTCCGCGATATCGGTGAAGCGCGCCTTGCCCTGGATGGAGTTCTTGACGAGCCACGACCGTCGGGCTCGGGGTTTTCTTCGGTCCGAGCGCGGTGGATCGGTGGCGCCCTTCTAGCTCTCGCAGTGATTGCGGGTGCTCTATGGCTTTTGGCCGAGCGTACGAGGTCCCGCCCGGCGCCGGTGCTCCGGAACCCGGTGCAGGTCACATCGGCCATCGGGGTCGAGGACTACCCGAGCTGGTCACCGCACGGTCGCACTCTCGCCTATCACTCCGACCAGAGCGGCACCTGGGACATCTGGGTCACCCAGGTCGGGGTTGGACAACCCGTCAACCGAACTCAAAGCGCGAGTAACGATCGCTACCCCAGCTGGTCTCCCGACGGTACTCAGATCGCGTTCCATTCCAATCGCGACGGCGGTGGCATCTTCGTGATCCCCCCGCTCGGCGGGCCGGCGCGCAAGCTGGTGCCGGCGAGCCGGGCGACGCGCGTCCACTGGTCGGAGGATGGAGCTGAAATCGCCTTCGGGGAGAATGCATCCTCATCCTCCAGGGACCAATTCGTACACATTCAGTCCTTGCGCGCCAGC
This sequence comes from Acidobacteriota bacterium, assembly GCA_004356105.1. Taxonomy (GTDB): domain Bacteria; phylum Acidobacteriota; class Vicinamibacteria; order Marinacidobacterales; family SMYC01; genus SMYC01. Next base: position 7,799 of record SMYC01000104.1, read on the forward strand.
GTCGAGCGTCGCGTGCCAATCCATACTTGGGGGGGTGCCTTTGACTTGGCCTGGTCACCCAACGGAGATTCCTTTGCTTACGTCGTCAGCCACGGTTCCCGTCAGTCTCAGTCTCAGATCGCCATACTCACCGTCGATGATGGTGACGCTCGGCCGGTAACGGAGGGTCTCGCGAACGCCAGGAGCCCGGCCTGGTCCCGTGAAGGAGACGCTCTGTATTTCGTGACGAATCGCATCGGAGGCCGAGACCTGTGGATGCAGCCCTTGGGCGCCGCGGCGATACCGCGAGGAGAGCCCATCCACATCACGACGGGGATTGGAATGCGAAGTTTCGCTTTCTCGCGCGACGGAAAACGATTCGCATATTCCAAGGGTAATGAGGTCGCGAACGTGTGGCGAGTTCCTAGCTTCGAGGGCCGGCGCGCGACGTGGAACGACGCCGAATAGATTACGTTTGAACAATCGGACATCAGCTCCTTCGACATCTCCTCCGACGAGAAACGCCTCCTGTTCAGCTCCGATCGTCTGGGGAAACCGGACCTGTGGTTGCTGTCGCTCGAGGCGGAACTCTCCAGGCCTTGGCCAACGATCCCACGCCCGACGTGGAGCCTCGTTTCTCGCCGGATGGGAGCTGGATCGCCTTCGCCAGCTACCGTACGGGAAAGCGCGCCATATGGATCGTTCCCTCCGTGGGGGAACCGGCGAGGTTGGTCGCTGAAATGGACATGGACCTCTGGAAGCCCAGCTGGTCCCCGGACGGAGAGTTTCTGGCGTTCAACTCGTTCGACATCTGGGTGGTTCCAGTGAACGGAGGCCCTCCCCGGCAGTTGACGACTACGGGCGAACCGATTCTCAACATGCAGTCGGAGTGGTCACCCGACGGGCGAGAGATCATTTACTCATCGAGCGGACGGCTGTGGCGTGTGTCCGTGAACGGTGGTGAGGCGTCACCTCTGACCCGAGGGCCCGCACACGGGGCGCGATGGTCGAACGACGGGCGCCGTATCTTTTTCCAGGGTGTTCGTGAGCGGCAACCTGATATCTGGGTTTTGGATCTCGAAGACAGCTCCGAGCGCCCCGTGACCGATTTGGCTGGTCGGCGAGGCGAGTTGGCCTCGATCGCGCTCCACGAAAACGCGATCTACTTCACCTGGCGCGAAAATCTCGGGGACCTCTGGGTGATGGACGTCGAGCAATGAGTCAAGGCCTCGTTACAGTGATGGCCAGAGTGATGGCGTCGATCGTCTGACGCTCGATTCCCGCTGCTGTAGTGCGCGGCGCCCTAGCCGATAGGGCTCCCTTGCGGTGTTTTGGGTTTCGTCGACCCCGGGACCGTACCCTCTGGCCTGGCTTGCCAGCGGCGGATGTCCTCGAGGGCGAGTTTCCGATGCGGGCCTCCGCTCGTGTCGCTCTCCAGGTGATCGGCGAGCTCGTCGAGCTTTGCGCTCAAGATCGCTCGGACCCGAGCCGGGTTGTCGGCGCTGCTCCCCTGGCTCATCACTTCGTCGAGCACGCTGCGCTCCGCCACCTCACGCACTTGTGCTTGGTAGCTGCTCGCCGGGCGGTCCGCGTACCACGTCGCCTCGTAGAGGCCATCGATAACTTCACCGAGCCCTAAGTTGTCCGTGTCGCGGCTGTGGTAGTCGACGAGACGGGCCATTCGTTCCGGGTGCAGGAGCAAGCTCAGCGTATAGTCGGCGGAGACGTCCGCGGCGGTGAGTGGGTCGAAGAGGATGCCGGTGTGGCGCGGGAACGTTTCCCCACCCCCGTAGCGGTAGGCCGGCGGTGGGATGAGCTCCAAGATGTGGTCCGGGATCGCTAGGAATTCCGCGCCGAGTGTCACGAGCACGTTCTCGAGAGCGCGTCTCTGCTCACTGGCCGGAACGATCGTCACCGGAGTTTGGTTGTCCCCGCGAAGCGCATAGTAGTAATCGGCGCCGCCCACTGTGTTGAGGGCCGACTTCATTTGATAGCGATGATGCAGGTAGAGCGGGAGGAGTGCTTGCTCGAGCAGGGACATCGGCTCACCCATGCGGATGACCGAAGGCCCAAAGTTCTCGAGGCCGATGCGGCGCACCTCGATCTCGTGAGCCAGCCCGTCGACGAGGTTCCCTCCGTTGTCCCAAACCGAGGCAAGTGGGTGCGCGCCCGCGGCAATGAGGTTATCGGTGTGCGTCATGAACCGAGTCTCGCTGCGCAAACCTGCCTCCACGATGGCGGCGAGCGCTTGTTTCTCGTCGGTTCCCGGGGCGAAGTGGCTGTAGAGCCACCGCACCGACAGTTTGTCGTACTCGCCGATCCCGACGCCGTAGGCGTCAGAGAGCTCGAGTGCGCCGTTTCGGATTCCGACGAGTGGCGCGGGGTAGTCCATCACGCTCGCCCGATTGCCATAGGTGCTCGCCATGTAGTTGTGGGGAAAGCCGAGCGTGTGCCCGACTTCGTGTGCGGAGAGCTGTCGCACGCGGGCGAGCGCCATCTCGACGGGTGTAGCACCTTCACCGACTTGAGCGAGGTATTCGAAGCCCGGCGCAGCGCTCAGCGCGCAGCCGTTCAACGTTCCCCCGTCGTCAGTGAAGGGGCCAACCATTCCCTTCCCCATCAAGTAGTCCTGCCGGAGGCGCAAGCTTCCGAGATTCACGTTCCCTTTGATGATCTCGCCCGTCCGCGGGTCCGAGACCGAGCCGCCGTAGGACCAGCCGCGCGTCGATCGATGTGTCCAGTGGATCATGCTGTAGCGGACGTCCATTGGGTCCGCGCCTTCCGGGAGCACTTCCACGCGAAAGGCGTCGATGAAACCGGCCGCCTCGAAAGCCTCGTTCCACCACCGCGCGCCGTCTAGAAGCGCGCTTCGGACCGGCTCCGGCACGCCGCGGTCGAGGTAGTACAAGATCGGCTCCACCGCCTCGGACCGGGCGGCGGTCGGGTCGCGTTTCACAAGCCGGTGCCGCGCCGTCCACCTAACGGTCAGGCTTTCATCGATAGGGGTCGCGTAGTCGTTAAACGTGGGCCCGAAAACGCCGATGCGCGGGTCCGCTACGCGTGGCTCGAAGTTATCGTCGGGAAGCTTGACCAGCGAATGATGCTGGCGGAGCGTCACCGCTTCACCACTCGCGGCGACCGAGCGGACGAGCGCTCCTGGGTCGTCGCTCGTGAAGGTCAGCAGCGTCTCGATCTCCGTGTTCTCCGGAAAGGCTTTCGTCCTCGGCATGTAGAAGACGCTGCGGCTTCGGTCGAGCTTGTAAGTCCCTTGGCCCGCTCGCTCGATGCGTCGCGCGACGCCGTGCGTGTCTCGGAGGAAGAAGTCTGTGGCGTCAACGAGCACGCTTGCTCCCGTCTCGGCCTCGACTTCGAAGCCCCAATGCACCGAAGGTGCGAAGGCGTCCCGTACCGCGGCTACCTCGTCCGGGTTGTCACTCCGGGCGCGGTAACCGTAGTTCGGCTCCATCAGCAGCACGCGCGGTCCCACCCGCATCGCTACGAGCACATGAGCGCCTCCGAGCTGGCCGCGGTCGAGCCCGACAGGATTGCTTCCGAGGCCCGAGCTCAACGAGACCGAGTAGAGAAATTCCTCGTCGAATTTGTCGATCTCCCAATAGAGCTTGCCTGTCTCGTCATCCCAATAGATGTCGAAATATCCTTCCAGCCGCTCCATCCCCGCGGTCTTCTCCGCGATCGACTCTGTGCCGTCCTGGGCGTTGGCGGCGAATGCGACGAGCAGAATCAACCATCTTGCTGCTTTCATGGACTTCATTACCTCCGAAATGCTGAAACCTATCGCGTCATCGCGTCATGCATTACTGCGACTTATTCAAGAAGCTGAAAAACTCCGAACTGCTGCTGAGAAGCAGGGTCACATCCTTGTCCAGGCTCGTGCGGTAGGTCTCGAGCGTCTTCAGGAATTGATAGAAGTCGGGATCCTTGCTGTAAGCCCGGGCGTAGATGCGGATCGCTTCGGCGTCGGCTACACCACGCGTCTCTTCGGCCGTCCGGAACGCTTCCGATTCGATACGCTGCAGGTCCCGGTCTTTCTGGCCGCGGATCTCCGCGGAACGTCCCAGTCCTTCGGAGCGGCTGCGCTCTGCGATGCGTTTGCGCTCGGAGATCATGCGCTGATACACGGACTCGCGCACTTCCTCCGTATAGTTGATCCGCTTGAACTGCACGTCGACGAGCTCGATGCCGAGGGTCCGAACGGCCGCAGAGGAGCTCGCCAGGATGCGTCGCGTGATCTCGTCACGGCCACTCTCAATCTGCGTCGGAGCCTCTTGCTCCAGCATGCCGACGAGCACTTCGGTCACCGCGAACTCGCGATCAGTCGCGCGCACGATCTCGATGAGGTCGAAGCTAGCGACCGCGTTGCGCGTCTGGCCGTCGATGATGTCGTCGATTCGGCTTTGTGCTTGCCGTTCGTTCGTGACCGACACGAAGAACTGTAGCGGGTCCTCGATACGCCATCGGGCATAAGTGTCGACCCAGATGAATTTTTTGTCCTTGGTCGGGATTTGGTTGGCGTCTCCGTCCCAGGGGAGCCAGCGTTTGTCGAAGCGGTGCACTTCGTGGATCGGCCATGGGAGCTTGAAGTGAAGCCCCGCCTGGGTCACCGCGTCGCCGACCGGTTCCCCGAATTGCGTGATGATTACTTGCTCGGTCTCGTTCAACGTGTAGAGGCTCGTGGCGAAGAGAATCGCCGCGAGGAGCAGTACTAGGCTGAAGAGTGCGCGGGTCGCGTTCATGGCTGTGGTTGTCCTCCTGGGGTTAGATTCAACAACGGCAGCACCGAGGTGCCTTTGTCGTCGACGATAAATTTCTTTCCGACGCGCGGCAGCACCTCGCTGAGCATCTCCAGGTACATGCGAATGCGGGTGACGCGTGGAGCTTTGCGGTACTCCTCATAAATGGCTTCGAAGCGGGTCGCTTCACCTTCCGCGCGGTTCACGCGGGCCATCGCATAGCCTTCCGCTTCCTGGATCAACTGGAGCGCCTCGCCTTCGGCCTTCGGGATCGCTTGGTTGAACTCGGTGCGCGCTTCGTTGATGAGCTGCTCGCGCTCCTGGATGGCTTGGTTGACCTCGTTGAACGACGGCTTCACCGCGTCGGGCGGGTTCACGTCCTGGAGCACGACCTGCTGGACGTCGATGCCGATCTCGTAAGTGTCGCTGAGCTGCTGCAGGATTTCCTTGGCCTGGTCGGCTATGCTGGCGCGGCCGGTCGTAATGACCTCATCCACGCTGTGGTCGCCCACGACTTGGCGCATCGCCGCTTCGGTCATGTCGCGAAAGCTCGACTCGGGCGAGCGCACATTAAATAGAAACGCGCGCGGGTCCTTGATCCTGTACTGCACGATCCACTCGACGACGGCAACGTTCAAATCGCCCGTGAGCATCAAAGATTCGTCCTCGAAGCCCTGGTTGATATATTGCGTCCGGACGCCGGCCTCGGCGGTACGGAAGCCGAACTCCTGCTTGAGCTGGCGCTGGACCGGCACCTTGATCACGGTTTCGACGAACGGGATGAGGAAGTGAAGCCCCGGTCCCGTTTCTGTCGTGTAGGCCCCGAATCGGAGCACGACGCCCCTCTCATCCGGGTCAACTTGGTAGACCGAGCTGAAAATGACCACCACAAGAACGAGACCGACAACGATCGCGAGCGCGTTCTTCGGTACGAATTTGGGAATGTTGATCTTCGGCAATTTGGACGCGTCAAATTCAAACGGGCCCTTACCACTACCTCCAAAAGACATGTCTAACCTCCTTGGCAGAGAGTATCGCTTATAATCACGCAACGCTATGACCTTGGGAGATGACTTCAGGAATGCCGCCGATCCTCAGTGCCAAAATTGTGCGTTTTTTCACGCTCCGGAGAACCCACCCGCCGGATATGCCGGTACCTGTAACTTGAATCCACCGCAAGTGGTCTCACATGAGGACGAGCTTCACTACGTATTCCCCGCAGTCGCGGCCGGCTGGTATTGCGGTCACTTCTCGCAAAAGCCCTGATGGATATCCCTATTCGTTACGACTTCGCGAGCACCGAAAAACGCATCTACGACCTGTGGCGCGAGAAACGCTGCTTCGACAGCGTCTACGACCCCGACGGCAAGCCGCGCTCGGAGGCCGAGGCAGATAAGCCCCATTTCACGATCGCGATCCCGCCGCCGAACGTCACCGGGCGGCTCCATATGGGACACGCGCTCAACAACACGATCCAGGACGTGCTTACCCGCTTCAAGCGGATGGACGGCTACGACGCCCTGTGGATCCCAGGAATGGACCACGCCGGCATCTCGACCCAGACGGTCGTGCGCAAACATCTCGACGCCGAAGGCATTGACTACCGGGAGCTCGGCCGCGAGAAATTCATCGAAAAAGTCTGGGAGTGGAAAAAAAAGTACGGCGATTTCATTCTTCGGCAGCTGGAGAGACTCGGAAGCTCGTGTGATTGGCGCCGCATTTGTTTCACGATGGACGAAGGCCCGTCGCGCGGGGTGCGCACTGTTTTCAAAGCGCTCTACGATCGCGGGCTGATTTATAGGGGCAAGCGGATCGTGAACTGGTGCCCGGTCGATCGGACCGCGCTCTCGGATGACGAGGTCAATACGAAAGACGGGGGCGAAGCCGGACATCTCTGGTACATTCGCTATCCGTTGGTGGAACCGGCCTCTGACGTGACCCATGTGAGCGTCGCGACCACCCGCCCCGAGACACTGTTCGGGGACGTCGCGGTCGCGGTGCATCCGGAAGACGAGCGGTTTCGTGCGCTCGTGGGAAAGCAAGTCCGGCTGCCGCTCCAAGGACGGCTCATCCCCATCATCGCGGATGACTATGTCGACCGCGACTTTGGCACAGGCTGCCTCAAGATAACGCCGGCGCATGACGCGAACGATTTCGAGGTTGGCCAGCGCCACGCGCTCGAGCCGATCAACGTCATGAACCCCGATGCCACCATGAATGACGTCGTGCCTGAGCGGTTTCGCGGGCTCGACCGCGAAAAAGCGCGCGACGAAGCAGTGAAGGCTCTTGAAGAAGAAGGGCTGCTCGAGAAGATCGAAGATCGCATGGTGCCCATCGGACGAGCGCAGCGCTCAGGGGCGGCCATCGAGTACCGGCTCTCCGACCAATGGTTCGTCAGGATGAAGCCTCTCGCCGCAAAAGCGCTCGAGGCGAGCGGCTACCGACTCGACATCGAGGACAAAACGTGGAAGAAGACAGAGGCAAGCGAGCTCTTCTTCCACCCGCCGCGCTGGGAGAAGATCTACTACGCGTGGCTCACGAACATCCGGGACTGGACGATCAGCCGTCAAATTTGGTGGGGGCATCGCATCCCGGCCTGGTATCACAAGGACTCGGGCGAGATCCTCGTCGATATCGATACACCCGAGGCCGTGAAGAAAGACCCGGATTCGTGGGAGCAAGACCCGGACGTGCTCGATACGTGGTTCAGCTCCTGGCTCTGGCCTATGACTACGCTTGGATGGCCGGACAAAAGCCCTGATTTCGAGCGCTACTACCCGACGAGCGTTTTGTCGACGAGCAAAGACATCATCTTTTTCTGGGTCGCCCGCATGAACTTTGCGGGCCTCGAGATGGCGGACAAGCTTCCTTACCGAGACGTCTACATCCATCCAACGGTGCTCGACGATCGTGGCGCGGTCATGAGCAAGAGCAAAGGCAACGGCATCGACCCGCTTGCCGTCATCGAAGGCGCGACGCTGGAAGATCTCAAAGGGCCTATTTTCGAAGCGCGGCCCGCGAACATGAAAGAGCTCATCGCGCGCGTCGAGAAACTTTTCCCGAATGGGTTCGAAGCCGTCGGCGCCGACGCGCTGCGCTTTACACTCGTTCACTCATGCTCGGAAGGCCAGGAGCTGCGGCTCTCGTTGCAGCGGTTCAACGAGATCGGACGCCGCTTCGTGACAAAGCTTTGGAACGCGAGCCGCTACGTGCTCCTGGCGCTCGACGACGTTCCCGGTTCCGATGCGCCTGATAGGGATGTCGCGGAGCCGACCGTTGAAGATCGATGGATCGCTTCACGCACGGCGTCGACGGTGCGGCAGGTGCGTCGGGCGCTCGAAAGTTACGATTTCGCGCCCTTAGGCCACACGCTGTACCGCTTCATCTGGAACGACTATTGCGACTGGTACCTCGAGCTCACCAAAGCACGCATGACGGGCGACGACCCGAAGGCCGCGCGCCGCGCCGCGCACGAGCTCGGCGTGACTCTCGCGGAGATCCTGCGCATGCTGCATCCGGTGGCGCCTTTCATCACCGAAGAGCTCTGGGGAAAGCTGCTCGAAGCGATGGACGGGAAAGACCTGTGGCTCGGGCGGCGGCCACAATCTGAGATTCTCATGCTCGAGGCCGCACCCAAGGGCGAACGCGAGCCCGACGAAGCGCTCGAAGACGCTTTCGCGTCGCTCCAACGTCTCGTCGGGGGCGTGCGTACGAGCCGCGCCCATGCCCGCATCTCAGAGAAAGTGCGCCTCACGGCGGCAGTCAAGCCGCTAGCGGACGGATTCGAAGAGCTCTTCGAGGCCACCGCGCCTGTTTTGAGCCGCCTGGCGAATCTGGGATCGTTGACCCTCGCGGATAAAAAGCCTGCGGGAAGCGTCGGGGTCTTCGACCCGGCGTTCGAGCTCTACGTTGCGCTGGGCGAGCACGTGGACATCGAGGCCGAGCTCGAGCGCATCGATAAGGAAATGGCCGGCATGCAGAAGAAGCTGGCGCAAGTCTCGAGGAAGCTCGAGAACCCGAAATTCCTCGCGGGCGCCAAGCCGGAGGTCGTCGCCGAGCAAAAGGTAAAGTACCAAGAACTGAGCGAAATGCTGGAAAAGCTCGAAACGATGAAGAAGGACTACGCCGAGTAGGCTCAGGCTTTACTCAGCCAAATGTCGTCGTCTCGCTCGTAACCCCAGAAGCGGCTTCGGCTTCGGCGGAGACTTGTCTGGAAGCGCGGGTTAATTAATGAAGGCTCGCAAAGGATGATTAGCCCCTAAGGATTAGGTGGACCATCATCCGAACAAGCACATTCGCGAAGCCGTTCGGTATGCTTTGCTGTAGGTAAATTGTGGCCCGTCGCGAAGGCGGGGCCGCGAGCACATATCTGGGGTACATTGTGGTGTCCGCACGCCGAGCGAGACGGATGCAGAATCCGAGTAATGTTTACACCGCGAAATCCGGAAAAGCACGCACGCGACATTCGGCGAGCCGTTGATCGGTGCCCACATTCATAGCACGGCTGCTGACGGGGATCTGAAGATGAAAGAACATGAATTCACACTTATCCTGAGCGACGAGCCCGACGAAAACGAGGCCGACCAGCTGTACAGCATCTTCCGCGACGGTACGATCTCGACGATTGCGGGGGTACCGATGATTCACTTTCACCGCGAGTCTCGATCGTTAGAAGAAGCAATCCGCTCAGCCATCAGAGACGTTAGTTCCGCAGGTTTCCGTGTCGCACGGGTGGAGATGGAGCCGGACGCAGTAGAACAACCGACCTGAGGCTCACCTGCACGCCTGTGGCGAGCTCGGCGTTGCAACGCCGTCTAGGCTCAGGCTTTACTCAGCCAAATCGTCATCTTTTCGCCGTCTATCGTAACGTCGCTCGACGCCGCGTCCTCGAGCGCGTCCTGCAAGTCGACGCAGAGAGTCTCCTCGAGGAAGTGCTCGCGACGGCTGTCAACGATCGCGCGGAAAGCGTCGGGCCCGTCGAGCGCGAGACGGATACGCTGGGTGTATTCGAGGCCGAGTTTCTTCCTGAACCCTTGGATTCGGCTCAAGAGCTCGCGATACTTCCCTTCCTCGAGAAGCTCCGGCGTGAGCTCGGTGGCAAGGACGACCACCGCCGCCTGGTCAGAAGCAGCGGCGTAGCCCTCTTTCGCCTGCACGCCGACTTCGACGTCTTCGAGGTCGAGGCTGAGCATCTCGCCGTTCACGTCGATTTCAGCTTGCCCCTTATCGAGGATGGCCGCGCGGAGAACGCTTCCATTCGCGGCGGCGAGCGCGGCCTTTACGGCCGGCATCTTCTTGCCGACTTTGGGGCCTAGCTTTCGGAAATTGGGTTTGACGAGATATTCAACGTGCTCTTTGGCGCCGTGAACGAAAATGACTTCCTGCACGTTGAGCTCTTCGGCGATGAGATCGCCATAAACGCGGATGCGCTCGTCCAGCTCGGGATGGGACAGTGTGACCTCAGCTTGGAGAAGCGGTTGGCGCACTTTGAGCCGGTTGTCGGTCCGTACGCGCAGGCCGAGCGAGACGATACTGCGCACGAGCGCCATGTCCTCGTTCAAGAGGACGTCCACGCGCGCGGTGTCAGGCTCCGGGTAATCGCACAAGTGCACGCTCTCGGGTGCGTCCTTCCCGAACGGGCCACATACGAGGTTTTGGTAGATCTCGTCCGTCATGAAAGGGACGAACGGCGCGGCGAGCTTCGTCACGGTGACGAGCGCTTCGTAGAGCGTCGCGTAGGCATCGATTTTGTCGTCGCTGCGCTCAGAACCCCAGAAGCGGCTTCGGCTTCGGCGGAGATACCAGTTCGAGAGCGCATCGACGAACTCCGTGAGCTCGCGCGCGGCTTCGTAGGCGCGGTACGCGTCTAGGTGCTCGATCAAGCTCGCGTTCAGCTTCGCCAGCTCGGACAAGATGAAGCGGTCGAGAAGCGCGCGCTCCGCGACCGGCCTTCCCTTTTCGCTCGTAGGATCGAAGCCGTCAATCTCAGCGTAGATCGTGAAGAAGCTATAGACGTTCCGGAGCTTGATCGGGAACTCTTTTTGCAAGGCACGCACGTTTCCGAGCGAGTGCCGCTTCGAGCCCCACGGAGGATTGGCCGCGAGAAAGAACCAGCGAAAGGCATCCGCGCCGGGTGCCGGCGTATTGGGGTCTTCGAGCGTGACCTTCTGATTCTCGGGAAGTCGCGGCACGTCTGCAGGCAGCATCGCGAGGCCGCGCTCTGCCGCGGAGAGGCCGAGTTTGCTCCGGACGTCGTCCGGGAGCACGACGACACGGCGCGGGAGTCCCTTCGCGGCCTCGACACGCAACTCGATGCCCTCGACGACGACGGCGACTCCTGGGTTGAGGTCGAGCCCTTCGAGGTCTTCGCGCGCGATGAATGCCACGCCGTCTTCCGCCTGGACTTCTTTCACGTCGATAACGGCGAAGTCCATCGCAACCTTCTCCAGGATGACTTCGGGCGGCGTGAAATTGCCCTTGGATTTTGATTCTTTCTTGCCTTCCTTGTCGCTGACGTGGCCGAGCACCATGCACGTCTTGTATGGGTGCGGGTAATCGTGGTCGAAGACGAGCGACGAGATCATCAGCATCGAGTAGAACCAGCCTCGTGTTTGGTCGATCGCTTCGACGATGTAGTCGGCGGGAAAGGTCTCTTTGAATTTGTCGTGGCCGCGATGCGGGTAGCCCCATTGCGCGAAGGGCATGCTCCCGGAGTCGAACCAGCAGTCGATGACTTCCGGTACGCGCCGATAAACACCTTCTTCGTCGGGCTCGGTGAACGTCACATCGTCGATCCACGGCTTGTGGACGAGAAGATGCTCCGAGAGGTCGGGATTTTTCTTCTTCGCCTCTTCGAACGACTGGAAGGCGTCGGGGTTCTTCTTCAGGATCTCGTCGACCGAAGTCGGGGCGACCATCTTGCCGGTGACGTCGTTGACCCAAATGTTTAGCGGGGTTCCCCAATACCTCTCGCGCGAGAGCGCCCAGTCCACGTTGTTCGCGAGGAAATCGCCGAAGCGGCCTTCTTTGATGTGTCCTGGGATCCAGTTTACGGCACGGTTGTTCTCGATGGCGCGGTCGATGAGCGCCGTCGTGCGGATGAACCACGCGGGGCGCGCGAACTGGATGAGCGGATCGTTGTCGGCGCGCCAACAGAACGGATATTCGTGGCGCAGGGTCTCGTGATGGAGGAGGCTTCCCCGCTCCTTGAGCGTCCGGATGATCTGCTTGTCCGCGTCCTTGACCCAAAGGCCTGTAAGCGACGGAATGTCGTCGGTGAACTTCCCGTCGGGACCGATGGCGCAAAGAAGCGGCACCGCTTCCGGGTCTTCGTAGCCGGCGAGCAGGGCCCGATGAAGATCGTGGTCGACCTCACCGAAAGCAGGCGCTTCGTGCACGAGACCCGTGCCTTGATCGAGCTCGACGAAATCCGCGGCCAGCACTTTCCAAAACATCGGGACGGTGCCAGATTGCTTGGAAACGACATCCTGGTCGCCGTAGCGCTCGTAATAGTCGTCGAACGGAGGCCGATAGCGCTTACCGACAAGCGCCTCGCCCTTGAGCTCACGGACCACCGTAAGATCGCGTCCGAGCTTCGCAGCTATAGATTCACGAAGAGCGGCCGCAACGATGAACTTCCGGTCCTTGTCCTCGACTACAACATAGTCGATGCTGGGCTTCACGGCCACGTACATGTTCGAGGGGAGCGTCCACGGGGTCGTCGTCCAGACGAGGAGCGAGGTATCAGGCTCGTCGACGAGCGGAAACGCGACATAGATGGAAGGATCGTCGACGGTCTTGTAACCGAGGCCGACTTCGGCCGAAGAGAGCGCCGTTCCCCCTTGCGCCCACCACCAGAGGACTTTGTGACCTTTGTAAAGTAAGTTCTTCTCGAACAGCTGCGCAAGCGCCCACCAGACGCTCTCGACGTAGCTCTTGTGATAGGTGACATAGGCGTCGGACAGGTTGACCCAGTGGCCCATCTGCTCCGTCATGCGCTCCCACTCTTTCGTATAGCGGAAGACGGAGTCCATGCAGCGCTGAATAAACGCTTCGACTCCGTAGGCCTCGATTGCGGCTTTGCCGTGGATGCCGAGCTCTTTTTCGACTTCGACCTCGACGGGCAGGCCGTGGGTGTCCCAGCCTGCTTTACGCTCGGCATAGAAGCCGCGCATGCTGCGATAACGCGGGAATATGTCCTTGAAGACGCGGGTCAGTACGTGGCCGTTATGGGGCTTTCCGTTGGCGGTCGGCGGCCCGTCGCCCCAAATAAAGGTCTCGCATCCCTCGCGCATCTCGACGCTCTTTTCGAAGATGCGCCGGTCTTTCCAGAACGCGCGCACCTTCGCCTCGGCCTTGGGGAAATCGACAATGGCTTCCGCTTTCGCGAAACGGGGCGAATCGGTCATAAGCTTTCATCTTAACGCAGAAGCTATCGCTCGCCTCCCTTGCCCGCATCTTGGACGAAGCCCATCTTCTTGGCAAAGCTCTGGGCGAAGGTGCGCATCTCGCCCGCCATCTCCTTCTCCGAGGTCGCGCGCTCGAAAGTGTCCGCCATCGTCATGAGCGTCTGGAACGTGAAGAGCTTCATCTCGTCGACGAGCATCGCCGAGGTCCAGAGATCGATACGCATGGCTTTCTGCTCTTTGTCGTTCCACACGGAGAGCATGATGGATTTGGTCGACTTCGCATCGTCCTCGGAAGCGTCGGTCGCGGACCATTCGATCGACTCCGGCATCTGCTCGGGGTTCAAGCGGATCTTGAAGTGGATTTCCGCGCTACGTGGGGCGTTCGTGGGCTCGCTCATGGCCGGCGGATCCTATCACGCACCACCGCACCGACCGCTCGCCGCTCACTCTACGGACGGAACCGTCAAAACTGGCCGCTCTCCTTCAAGAACCTCTGCCGAAAATCATGAATGAGTTGAGTCAAAAATTCATCGAGCCCGGCCGCGTCTCGATCCGCTCCCGTGAACGTGCGCTTGGAAGCATCGGCGAGCGCCGCGCGCGCGCCGGAGGGATCGCCCGTAAAAAAACGCATCGTCCCGACGATGATGAGCGTCTCTTTCGCCGTCGCTGAGGTCTCCGTTTCCAAAAGACCTTCCGCAAGCATGAGAGCCCGCTCCCGAGCCGCGTGCGCATGCTTCGATTGACCCAACTCGGCCAAGTGATACCCGGTAATGCGCTCGAACTCGCACCAGAAAACTTCGTCGCGTCCCAGAACGTCGTAGACCTTTCGCGCAATATCGAGGCGCGTCAAAACGGGAATCTCGAAATACGGCACAACCGCCCCGCCGATCGCGCCCTCACGCTCGAGCATCGCCGCCAACGCCGTGATCTTGTCGGGCGGGATGTCCTCGAAGTCCAACATCGCCGTCGAGAGATGACACCGTCGACACGTGTAAACGAAGAAGTCCGTCGTCGCCGGCCAGAACACGTATTGGTAGCGCGACGGCTCTCGATACACGTAGCTGCCGAAACTCCCCGGCGCTTTGAAGACGTTCACGGTAGCGCAGACAGGACAGGTGACCTCGACATCAACCCACGTACTGGAAAGCCCCGCCGACTGACGCCAAGGAGCAAACCCGATGCAATGAGCACGTCCCGCCGCGAAACTAACACAACCGAAGTATACCTTCCCCGTCCTAACGGCAAGGAAGAGGTGACTCCCCCAAAGGCCCATTCCCTGGACGACCACGATTTCGAAAGAAACGAATTCTCCGGCTCGAGCGCGAAACAAATGGTTGGAACCTGCCCAAAAACCTGCCCAACCTGGGAAGTTCAATGGTCGGGCTTGACGAAAACGATGCGCTCCAATTCGTTCTTAATACCGACTTCCGGACCATTCCATATTGCATAGTTCCAGTACACACGTAAGATGTTCATGGGCTCAAAAAGCTCAACTGTAGCGTTACGAAGCGGATTAATCCTCGAAAAAGCCCACGTGCGGCCAACATTTTTCAGTCGTTGGTGGGGACGCCTGTACCAGGACATCATCGCTGCCCAAGGGGGCCTACGGGTCCGGAGCGCCGGGATCTTCTGCAATCGATGCTTCGTGATCTTCTAAAACCTGGTACAGGGGGAAATCTACCCAAGTATCGTTGAGATAGTTGAGCTCGGGTACCTCTTCTTTTGGGTCTACGAGCAGATTGTAGATTGTTGGATAAGCCAAATTTCTGATCGCATAACTATCTTCATCGATTTCCTTGAGAAGCAATTTCCAATTACGCCATTTCACACCAAAAAGCTCGTTGCCGATGTAAATGATGACGGACTCGCGAGCGGATTTCTCGGACTTTCCCATCAGGAAATCAGATTGGTCAACGCCATCCATTATTCGATCTTTCGGAAGATCGGCTCCCACAATATTAGCCAATGTCGGAAACAGATCTATCTGATGGACAATTTCGTTTGATACTTGCTTCGCGGGAATTTTCCCGGGCCAGCGAATCAGAAAAGGGACGCGTAAGGAACCTTCATAGGGAGAAAACATGCTCCCTCGCCAGGGGCCGGTGAATCCAAACGATCTCGGCACGCCCTCGCGGCCATTGTCCGATGTAAA
>SMYC01000007.1 GCA_004356105.1 Acidobacteriota bacterium
GACGGGCGGAGAGCGAGAAAAGGCCGTCGAGATTGCCGAGACCTATGATCCAGTTCTCGGCCATGTTTACCAACTAGCGAGCGAAGGACGGCTCGAGGAAGCGCGGGACGCTCTCGCATCCGCCCCCGCGCCGCTTCGGAGCGGGGGTTTCATTGCGAATCATCTTGTCGTGGGCGATCGCGATACGTTTTTCGCCCTTCTCGAGTCTGGCATCGAAAACCGGGATCCGCAGGCCGTAATGATCTTCATCACTCCGATAATCGACTCCCTCGGCTCCGAGCCTCGCATGATGGCCATCCGGCAACGTATGGGTCTTCCACCCTAGTCCGAACTGAGCCGCTAACATGCTTTCCGCCTCCACTAGTCTCCCCGAGAGACTGATGGACCGAACACGCACTGCCCGACTATGCCCACGGCGTCGGGCTCGCGGGGTGTCCTGCGGTCGTCGCGTGGAGACAGTCTTGCACTCGAGGGCGATCTCCCGGAGGTGGTGCGTCGTCGTTGAAGCTACCCTTCAGAGCATGCTCGAGGAGCCGGATAGCCTGACGGAAACCACTCCAGATTGAGAGTTCCTGGCCAGGAGTCGAGTGCGTTCTCGCTGAGCTTGCTCTGCTGGAACGTCCACGGGACGCCGTATGCGTGGAGCAACGAGGAACGCTTGAGCAATGTCGCGGGCGTCATCCGTAGCAAACGGCCGGAGCTCGTGGCTTTGCAAGAAGTGTGGAAGCGCGCCGATGCGCACGACTTGGAACGTGCGCTCGAGTCACAATACGAGCTCGTGTCGCCTCATTAGGGAGACGACAGGTTGAGCAGTCCGGCCTTTTAAGCTTCGTCCGCCGCGACGCGCCTTTGCGTGTGGACGGGTCGAGCTTCCACGCCTTCGCCGACGAAGCGCCGGCGTGGAGAATCTGGCAGGGGGACGGCCTTGCCGAAAACGGGATGCACCTCATCGAGCTGAGTCGAGGCGATGTCTCCGTTACTTTGCTGAACACCCACTTGCAAGCCGAGTATGGCGAGCTCCGTTACACCGACGTCCGGTCCAACCAGATCGAGCAGCTGCATACCGTCGCCCAAGGCGTTCAGCCGAGCACCCTGGTTCTCGCGATGGGCGACCTCAACGCGCGCCCGGACGAGTCGTTGTACGAATTCGTCACCGATTTCTGGATGGACCTGACCGAGGAGAGCTGCCGGCGGTGTGATTGCGGCACGGTTCTGAACAGTCGTCGATTCGGGAGGTGAGGAATGGCTAGACTAGACTACATCCTCGCACGCTGCGCCCAAAACTGGACCGCCACGATGCGAGGATTCCAGCGAGTAGTCAACAACAAGCTGGACGATCCCTACTCGGACCACCACGGCCTCCTTGCAGAGCTGGATATCCGCCCGACGGAGACGGAGCACGCCGCGCTGCTGGCACTGGCCGAGGTGCACGCGACGCTCGGCAGGCAATGGACCCGGCGCGAATGGCTGCTAGGAATCAGCCAACCTCTCACGAAGTGCCACACGCGAGGATAAGAGCCTCCTTTCACGTGAGGCGCCCAACTTGGTCCAGACGAAGTGACCTAAAGTATTACTCGAGGTCCGTCCCGAGCTGCCGTGTGTCTCGGGGTGCCATCATTTTGTTCAACGACGGTTATGTACACAAATGTAGTTGCAACATTTAGCATTAATGACCATAATTATAGTTGCATTGTATGAAATCGAGATCCACGAGGATGCGGTTTTGGAGCTCGACGAGTTAAGGCCTTACGACCGTAACCGCATACTCGACGAGATCGAAGAGCAGTTGAACGATGAGCCTGGGCGTTCAACCCGACGCAAGAAAATCTTGGAGGCGCTGGATCCGCCTTGGGAGCATTTAGGTCCAGTGTGGCAACTCAGTGTTGGTGAGTTTCGGGTGTTTTATGACGTCGTCGAGGGCGACGCGCTGGTAATCATCCGCGCTGTGCGCAAGAAACCTCCTCACCGCGCTACCGTTGAGATTCTCTAGAGGAACAGACATGAAATTCGTTTCAGTTCGGGATGCGAAAGCGACTCTCAGCGTGACGATCGAAGATAGCCAGAAGCAAAAAGTCGTCATCACCAGGCACGGCAAGCCCGTGTGCATCTTGGTCGGCTGCGAGGGCTACGAGATCGAGGATGTGTTGACTCTTGCCGACCCGGGTTTCTGGGAAATGATCGCCGAACGTCGAAAGGTGGGACGGACGCACTCTTTGGCATCGGTACGCGAGCGGTTCGCGCGGAAGGACGCTGCGGCAGCCCGAAAACGCCGCGCCAAGTCCAAGAAAGCCCGTTGATTGTTGGCTGTGGGAATTAAAATCGGCGCTACTCCCCGAGGAACGTGAGCGCGGAGGATCGAGTCAGGATAACGACCGGACGCCGTTTGCTCGGACGCCTAAATTTGTACCAGCGCATTTCACCGCGTCTCAGTTCGGCCATACCTGCTCGGTCTCCCAGTCATCGAACTCTGCCGGCTCCACAGGATGTCGCTCGTAGCCGTGTTTTTGCTGCTCCTCGAGCGCTGGCGTACGAAGTCGCTCAAGAGCTTTTCGCAGTGCATCTCTCGTACGCTGTCTCACGTGAGTCACGTGCGCCCGCGCACCGCGCGCCAGAGCAGCCAGACGAGGAATCCGAACGGTAGAATTGGGACCCAGGGCTCGAATGCGCCGGCCCAGGCGCTTCCAAAGCCCTCGGGCGCCCGCGTCATGAGCACCGCATAGCCGGCGACACCGACACCTAGAAGTCCTTCGCCCCCAACGAGACCTGAGCCGAAGAGCACGCCGCGCTCGCGCCGCTCGTTTGCCTCCTCCGCGTTTGCGGCCCGCTTCTCCATAATCCACCGCAGGAAGCCGCCGATGAACACCGGCGTCATGGTGGCGACGGGTAGGTAGATGCCGACGGCGAAGGCTAGCGAGGGCAGACCCAGGAGCTCGGCGCCTAGGGCGATGGCGGCGCCGATGCCGACGAGAAGCCATGGGAGATTGCGCGCGAGGACGCCTTCGACGACGAGCTTCATTAGAGTCGCCTGCGGTGCCGGGAGCTCCATCGTTCCGAATCCGTACGCTTCGTTCAGGACGGTCACGGTGAGACAGACGAAGAACGCCGAGGTCAGTACACCGAGCAACTCTCCGGCCTGTTGGCGGCGGGGCGTCGCGCCGAGTAGGAATCCGGTCTTCAAGTCCTGGCTCGTATCGCCCGCGATCGAGGCGGCGACGGCGACCACGGCGCCGATCGTGAGCGCGGCGGCCTGACCCTGAAGATCCGTCCAGCCGAAGATGAGGAAGATGCCGCTTGCTCCCAGGAGCGTCGCGATAGTCATCCCCGACGTTGGGTTGCTCGTGACGCCGACGAGCCCGACGATGCGGGACGACACCGTCACGAAGAAGAACGCGAAGACCGCGACGAGAAGCGCGGCCACGATTCGCAAGAGAGCCGTCTCGACGAATCCGAGAACGTGCGGCACGAGCGCGAGAAACAGGACGACCAGCCCGACGCCTCCGATCACGTAGCTCAAAGGAAGGTCGCGGTCGGTCCTCGGTACATCGCCCTCTTCCCCCGATACTCGAGTTTTGATCTGCTGCCATCCCAGCTGGAAGGACTCGACGATGGTCGGGATGGACTTGATGAGCGTGATGAGCCCACCCATCGCCACCGCGCCCGCGCCTACGTAGCGTACGTAGCGCGTCCAGAGACGACTGGGGGCCATGTCGCGAACGAGCTGCTCGGTCTCCGGATAGAACGGCGTTGTCCACTCTTGACCGAGCCAGGCGATGGTAGGGATGATGACGAGCCAAGCGAGAAGGCCGCCTCCCACCATCACCGCGGCGATGCGAGGGCCGAGGATGTAGCCGACCCCGAGGAGTGCGGGGCTCGTCTCGATACCGAGCTGCGCTTTGGGCAGCACGGGAATGGCGGTCGAGACCTCACCGCGCCAGAGTCGAAGAGCGCCCTGGAGGAATCGATAGACGGCGCCGATACCGATCCCGAAGAACACGTCCCTCGCCTTGTTCCCTCCGATCTCGCTCGCGACAAGGACCTCGGCGCAAGCTGTGCCTTCGGGGTAGGGGAGTCGTCCATGCTCGCCTCGTATGAGGTAGCGCCGAAGCGGCACCATGAAGAGCACGCCGAGCAGGCCTCCGGCGAGGGCGATCGTCGACATTTTCGCGAGGCTCGGGACGACGCCCCAGAGAAAGAGCGCTGGGATTGTAAAGATGATGCCCGACGCGACGGACGACGAGGCGGAGCCAATCGTCTGGCTCATGTTGGCTTCGAGCAGACGGCTCTGGCCGTCTTGTTTTCCCTTCCACAGAGCGAAGGCGACGACGGTCAGAACCGCGACGGGGATCGACGTTGAAATCGTGAGCCCGACGCGCAGTCCGAGATAGGCGTTGGCGGCTCCGAAGAGCACGCCGAAGAGCGCACCCAGCACGATCGAGCGAACCGTGAACTCTGGGGGTGACTCAGAGGGACTTATATAAGGAGGATAGTCTTCGCCCGGTATTTCCTGGTAGGCCTCGGGTGGAAGGCCTTTCGCTTGGGACGACTCAGTGCTCATGACCCATGACCTGGCTCCGTCTTATAGCACCGTTGTGGCCTTTCGCGCTAAGCTCATCGCGATGCCTATCTCCCCTGGAACGAGACTCGGCCAGTACGAAGTCGTCGAGTGCGTGGGTGTGGGCGGGATGGGTGAAGTCTACCGAGCGCGCGACACGAAGCTCGATCGGGACGTCGCCATCAAGGTTCTTCCCGAGGCGTTCTCGCAGGACAAAGAGCGCTTGGAGCGGTTCGAGCGTGAGGCCAGACTTCTGGCGCAGCTCAACCATCCGAACATCGCCACGCTTCACGGCCTCGAGGAGCACGAGGGCCAGCAGTGCATCATTATGGAGTTGGTCGAAGGCGAGACGCTGGCGGAGAGGATCGCGAAGGGGCCTCTTTCTGTCAAAGAGGCCACCTCGCTGTTCACTCAGATCGCGGACGGACTCGAGGCCGCGCACGAGAAGGGGATCGTCCATCGCGACCTGAAGCCGGCGAACATCAAGATCACTCCCGAGGGCAGGATCAAAATTCTGGACTTCGGTCTTGCCAAGGCATTCTCCCTGGAAGACAGCGTTTCCGCGGCAGCGTCGCAGTCGCCGACTCTCACCAAGCGGACCGCGCTGGGCGCTATCATGGGAACGGCATCCTACATGAGCCCCGAGCAGGCGCGCGGCAAATCGGTGGACAAGCGCACGGACGTTTGGGCCTTCGGGTGTTGTCTCTACGAAGCTCTTACCGCACAATGTGTTTTCGAAGGTGAGACAACAACGGACGTCTTGTCGGCTGTCCTGAGCCGGGAACCGAATTGGGCAGGCCTCCCGGCGGGAACACCCCGAAACATCGGACGCTTGCTTCGTCGAAGCCTGGAGAAAGACCAGTATCGTCGCCTTCGCGACATAGGCGACGTTGGCATCGAGCTTCGAGACGTTTCCCAGAGCCCGGAGCATGCTCCGGACTCGGTTGGAACGCCCGGTATCTGGCGCCGCATTCTGTCATCCGCTGCGATTTTTGTCGCCGGGGCGCTAGCCTTTTGGACTTTTTCACGCCCGACGCCGCCGAGCGCCCCGCCACCGACGAGGTTCGTCATCGATCTGAGCTCCCATCACGTAGATCCTCTGAGAGGAAGCATGATCGCCTTGTCGCCGGATGGTAGGCGACTGGTCTATGTTGCTGACGACCAGCTCTATCTTAGAGACCTGAGCGCGTTGGTGGCGAGACCCATTCCTGGGACAGATGGGGCCTATAGCCCTTTCTTTTCTCCCGATGGCGAGACCGTAGCCTACTTCACCGACAACAACTTGAAGAAGGTATCCCTGCGCGGTGGCGCATCCGAAACAGTGGCGACCGTATCCAACGCGTTCCAGGGAATCTGGACCACCGCTGGCGACATCGTGTTCACGATAGAGGGCCCGACGGGTATCCTGCGGGTCCCGGCTACGAGAAGAGGCACGCCCGAACGCCTCACGCAGTTAGGTGAGGGCGAGGTTGACCACAGCTATGTGACGGCCGTAGGACCGAACAGCGACTTCATCCTTTTCGGGATCCAGAACGACGCGACGGGCGATTGGGATAACGCACAGGTCGTGATCCAATCGTTGGCGACGGGTCAGCGAAAAGTATTATTCGAGGGTGGGCAAGGTGGCCACTACGCGCCGACGGGGCATCTGGTTTATGGTCGCGCGGGGACACTGTTGGCGGTTCCCGTTGACCTCGCTGAGGCGGAACTCAAAGGAACGCCTTTGGCTGTCGTCGAAGGTGTCATGCATGGCGCGGGGGGGCCGCAGTTTCATTTCGCCGAAAATGGCACCCTCGCGTACATCCCGGCTCAGGCCGGCGGTCAGATGCGTTCGCTCGTCTGGGTGGATCGGCGAGGCGTCGAAGAAGAGCTGTTGCTCGCCCCCGCGGAATATAAGCTACCGAGGCTCTCGCCTGACGGCAAGCATCTGGCTGTGGGTGTCGTCGACGCAGATCTGAATGCAGACATTCGCGTTTTTGATTTGGAACGACAAACGTTGACGAGAAGGCTGACGACGTTTACGGGGGAGGACATATCACCGGTATGGACGCCGGATGGGAGACGCATCTACTATAAGTCTCTTAGGAGCCGCACAAAAATAAGTTCAGCGTTAGTTTACAGTCCCACAGAGACATCCGTCCAAGTGGTTGATATCGAAAGAGTCTGATTAGCCCACCAATAGGGGCTTTTCTCGTATGATCAGTGCGAGATTTGCGCGACCACAAATGTTATAGTGTCAACAGTAATAATGTATAGATTGACATTCCAACATTCTGGAGGTCGACAATGGTAAGACGCATGACAGACAGAGAATTGGCCCGCTTCTTCGCCAACAAAAAGATTGCGACCATGCAGGAGTTGAAGCACGCGCTCGGGACGGAAGTAGACATGACGGTTTATCGCGCGCTCAAGAGACTCTCCTATCAAACCAGCTATTCTCACGGTGGCCGTTACTATGCATTGAGCCGGACGATCAAGTTTGGCGAAAACGGGTTGTGGTCCACGAACTCGGTGTGGTTTTCACGCAGTGGGACACTGGCAGCGACATTGGAGCGGTGGGTCACTACGTCAGAGCTTGGCTACTTTGCTGATGAACTCGAACAGCAATTGCATGTAGGTGTCCGAGAAACGCTGCTTCGGCTAGTCCACAAGGAGCGCGTGAGGCGACAACGGATGGGCCGGTCCTATCTTTATTGTTCGAGCATTACCTCCGTGCGCAGACGCCAGCTTGTTGTCCGTGAGGCAAAGCTGGGCAACGCCGCATTGCAGGTGCTCAGCGGGCCCGATGAGGTTGCCGATGAGGTCAAAGCCGCTGTGGTGCTGTTCGCTGCATTGCTCGACGAGCGGGAACGACGGCTATTCGCCGGCGTGGAAGCGCTTCAGTTTGGGCGTAGCGCAGACGGGTGGATTGCCGATCTGCTTGGCATCCATCGTCAGACCGTTGCCAAAGGACGTCGCGAACTGCTCGACAAGAATATCGACTTCAATCGTATTCGAAAGGAGGGTGCTGGTCGCCCGCGTGTGGAAAAAAAACGCCGGAAATCATCGAAGAGATCAAGCAGCTGATGAAGTACGAAACGGCTGGTGAGCCTATCGGCGGCCTGAAGTGGACGCGCAAGACCACAAAGAGGATCGCCGTCGCACTCGTTAAGCGTGGAATTGAGGTGAGTCGAAACACCGTGGGCAGGCTCCTCAAACAGATGGACTTCCGGTTGCGTGTGAATCATAAGAAACGCTCGACGGCGACCCCACGTGACCGCGACAAGCAATTCCGACTCATTCACCGTCGTCGGAACGAGTTCATCCGCCAAGGGGATCCCATCGTCAGCGTAGACACCAAGAAGAGAGAACTGGTAGGCAACTTCCGCAATCCAGGCATGGCCTGGAAGCAGGAGGCGATGCATACGTTGGCCACTGATTTTCGTTCAGACGCCGAAGGCGTCGCCATTCCTTATGGTCTCTACGATCTTGTTGCAAACCGTGGCTTTGTTGTCGTCGGAACGTCGCGAGAGACACCCGCGTTCGCCGTCGATGGTGTCGTCACATGGTGGCAAAACGAAGGCCAAAAACGCTACCAGCAGAGCGAACGCCTTCTGATCCTCGCCGATGGTGGCGGTGGTAACCGCGCCAGTTCTCGTGTTTGGCGCGCGCACCTTCAGGAAAAACTCTCCGATAGATATGGCTTAACCGTCACGGTATGCCATTACCCGCCGGGAGCATCAAAATGGAATCCGGTCGAGCATTCTCTGTTCAACCACATCAGTCGCAACTGGGAAGGTGAACCGCTCGAAAGTTTTGAGAAAATACTAAAGTTCATTCGAACTACAACAACCAACATGGGCCTGAAGGTGCGGGCCGTTCTCAACACCAAGACCTATCCCACCGGCACCAAGATCTCCGATGAAACCATGAAGTCTCTATCCATTCGCAAAGGAAGGGCGCTCCCACAATGGAACTACACCATCAGGCCAAGAAAAATGTCGATCTAATTCTTGGGCGACTCCTTAGATCGAAGCTCGAGGAATTGCTGGGCTCAAGCCCGCGGACGGGCCGATGGCGGTGGTGGTTGGAGACGTTTGCGCGGAGCCGTTTCTGGGCGACATCACGAGCTCACTTCCGCACTCCGGTCGACGAGAAGAGCTTGCCGCTTGCGCTGGTGCGGGCTTTTGACGGGGCGGGGTAGCAAGCGGCCATGGTGCGACTTTTGTGTTTTCTCCGAGACGGTATTCATCCCGAATCGGAACGACGTTGCCCTGGTCCGACTACGACTGACAAAAGAAGTCTCCCTGCAGCGGTGGGAGAGTGAAGTGACAGCGGAACGTATTTCCCAAGATCTGGGACCTCGTGGCGTCACTCAGCCTCGGAGTGCTTGCATCGCTTGGTGCGTGCTCAAATGGAAGTGGTCCAGCCCGGTTCTTTCAGCGAAGCCGTCATGCCGCAAACGGTCCATCACCGGCCCCTTCACCTCAGCGAAGTGAAGTGAAATGCCGGCCTCACCTAGGCCCTCAGCGCAGTGTTCCAGGCATTCGAGGCCGGTGATGTCGATGAAGTTGATGCCGCTGCAAATGAGTAGAACGTGGCGAGCGTCGGGGCGCTCGGCCACGAGCTGTTGAACGCGTTCCTCGAGGTAGCGCACGTTCGCGAAATAAAGGTTCTCATCGATGCGCAGCGCAAGCACCGCTGGGTCGGTTCGGACGGCGTGTCGCTCGATATTCCTGTAGTGCTCCGTGTCCCCGACTTGCCCAACGACTGCCATGTGCGGACGACTGCTGCGCCACAAGTAGAGCGCCAAAGACAGTCCGGCACCCATCAAGACTCCGTGTTCGATGCCAAACGCAAATACACCTACGAAGGTCGCAATGAGCGTCGAGCCGTCGGTGTGGTCGTAGCGCCAAGTGCGCACGGCGCCGCGGAAGTCGACAAGCGACAACACGGCGACGACGATTATTGCCGCCAGCACGGCCTTCGGCAGGTAGAAGAGCAACGGCGTCAATCCCACTAGAGTTAGCACCACTAGGACCGCGGTGACCACCGAAGCCATTCCGGTGCGGGCACCCGCCTTGAAGTTCACCAACGACCGGCTGAAGCCGCCGGTCACTGGGTAGCCACCGGACAGGCCAGCACCGAGATTCGCAGCACCCAGAGCCAGCAACTCCTGACTGCCGTCGACCCGGTCGCGTCGCCTGCTCGCCAGCGACTGCGCAACCGCGAAGCTCTCCAGGAAACCGACGAAACTGATGGCCAAGATGGTGGGGAGCAAGCCTTCGAGGGCACTCGTGTCAAGAGCGGGCAAGCTGAACGCCGGCAACCCAGCGGGAATCGCCCCGACGACCGCGAGACCGGCCCGCACGGGAAGGTCTAGCGCCCACGCCACCACCGTGGCCACAACCACGATGACCAGTGACCCGGTGCGCGGCACGA
>SMYC01000105.1 GCA_004356105.1 Acidobacteriota bacterium
CGGGTCGCTTTGCTTCGCTACGCGAGAACGAGAGGCGGCGCGGACGGACGGGGCGGTACGCCCATTCGAACAGAGCCGATCGTCGTACGTGCGGGGCAGCATCGTGTCTCTGCGGCGTTCATCCGCAGGTCCGACGGCCCCTACGAAGATTTGATCCGCCCGCACGACTGGTCCTTCGCTGGAGGCGGTGCGGGTGGCGCGGGCATCACGACTTTGCCGCACTTGCAGAACTTGATCGTGAGCGGCCCGTACAACACGACGGGACTCTCGTTGACGCCGAGCCGTCAGCGGATCTTCTCCTGCCGCCCGACGATCGCGAGCGAAGAGCGGCCTTGCGCGGAAGCCATCATTGCTCGGCTCGGGAGCGAAGCGTACCGGCGACCTTTGACTCCAGGCGATATTGACGGCCTCACCGCATTCTATGATACCGGCGCCAAGAAGGGCGGTTTCGAGATCGGTATCCGCGAGGCGCTCGAGGCGATTCTAGCGAGCCCAAACTTCGTGCTGCGGCTCGAGCGGCAGCCGCGAGACGCTACACCTGGCGAAGTCCAGCGCGTCGCGGATTTGGATTTGGCGACCCGTCTTTCGTTCTTCCTTTGGGGCACGCCGCCTGACAACGAGCTGCAAACGATAGCAAGCGAAGGAAGGCTCTCGAATCCATCCGAGCTCGAGCGCCAAGCCGAGCGTATGCTCGCCGACCCGCGCGCCGAAGCGCTCGGTACGCGCTTCGCGGCGCTCTGGTTCCGGCTGCAGGACTTGTACAAGAACCGCCCCGACCCGAACTTCTATCCCAATTTCGACGAGAACCTCGCCAACGACATGCGGCGCGAGACAGAGCTTTTCTTCGACAACCTCGTGCGCGAGAACCGCAGTTTGATGGAGCTGTTCAACGCCGACTACACCTTCGTGAACGAACGTCTCGCCAAGCACTACGAGATCCCGAACGTCGCGGGAAAAGAGTTCCGCCGGGTCACTTATTCCGATGACTCACGTCGTGGCATTCTCGGACATGGCAGCGTGCTCGTGCTCACTTCGATGGCGAACCGTACGTCTCCCGTTCTCCGTGGCAAGTGGGTCATGGAAGTTTTGATGGGGATGCCTCCCCCACCGCCGCCGCCGGACGTTCCGAGTTTGGATCAGACCGAAGGGGCACAAGACGGCCGGCTGCTCACGACACGCGAGCGACTCGAGATTCATCGTGCGAACCCCACCTGTAATGCCTGTCATCGGTTCATGGACCCGATCGGCCTCGCGCTCGATAACTATGACGTGACCGCGAAATGGCGGCGACGTGAGAACGGCGTAGAGCTCGACACGCGCGGTGAATTCTACGACGGCACGCCGATCACGAACCCTCCGGAGCTCGTCGAGGCACTCTTGAAGCGCCCGGAGCTGCTCGCGAGAAACTTCACCGAGAATCTCATGGCTTATGCCTTGGGCCGGCGGGTGGAGTATTACGACCAACCGACGATTCGAGCGATTAGCGAGAAAGCCAAAGCGAATGACTATCGCGTGCCGACGTTTATCTTCGGCGTAGTGACGAGCGACGCATTTCGGATGAAACGAGAATTATCGATGGTGGCTGAGGACGCAACGACCGCAGCCCCGCACTAATAGAAACCGAACAAAAGGAGCCTGCCAATGTCGACTATAACGGGAAAGCACTTGCCCCGCCGGACGTTTCTTCGAGGTCTCGGTGCCAGCGTCGCGCTTCCTTTCTTGGACGCGATGGTGCCGGCCGGACGCCGGGCGGCGGCGGCGACCTCGGCCGCGGTCGACCGCACGCCACTCGTGTGTATCGAGGAGGTCCACGGCCTCGCCGGGTGCAACGAGTGGGGAGCGAGCCGGAATTTATTCGCGCCCGCCACGACGGGTCCGGACTTCACGCTGACCGAGGAAAACGCGCTGAGCCCCCTGACGCCGTTCCAAGACTACCTCACGATCGTAAGCAACACCGACGTGCGCATGGCGGAGGCGTTCTCGCCTCCCGAAATCGGCGGGGACCACTTCCGCTCGAGCGCTGTGTTTCTGACCCATAGCCATCCGAAGCAGACCCAGGGCTCCGACATTTTCGCCGGCACGTCGATGGACCAGATGTATGCTCGGCGCTACGGGCAGGACACCCCGATGCCGTCGATGCAGCTCTGCATCGAGAATCTCGACCAAGCTGGCGGCTGCACGTACAACTATTCCTGTGTCTACACGGACTCGATCAGCTGGGCTTCGCCGACGGAACCGCTTCCGATGATCCGAGACCCACGCGTTGCCTTCGACATGCTGTTCGGCGCCGGTGATTCTCCCGAAGAGCGAGAGGAACGTCGCCAGACACGACGCAGCATTCTCGACTGGATTGCGGAAGACGTCGTCGCGTTGCGCGGACAGCTGGGTGCTACCGATCGCCCGCGCCTCGATCAATATCTCGACAATGTCCGTGAGGTCGAGCGCCGCATCCAGATGGTCGAAGCGCATAATAGCGGTGGCGATGCCCGCGAGCTTCCCGAAGCGCCAGCAGGTGTACCCGATTCGTTCTCAGAGCACATGCGACTCATGTTCGACCTTCAGGTGCTCGCGCTCGAGACCGACATGACCCGCGTCATCTCGTTCAAGCTCGGACGCGACTCCCAAAACCGCGTCTTCCCAGAAAGCGGCTCGAGCAAGCCGTTCCACCCAGCGTCGCATCACGGCAACAAAGAAGACTCGATCCTCGAGTTCAACAAGATCTGCCGCTACCGCATGAGCATGCTCCCCTACTTTCTGGAGAAGATGAAGAGCTCGGAAGAGGCCGGGGTGTCGCTCCTGGACAAGACGATGATCGTTTGGGGCTCTCCGATGGCGGACCCCAACATCCACAACCATCGACGCTGCCCGCTTGTGCTTCTAGGAAAAGCCAACGGCCACCTCAAAGGCAACTTGCATCTCAAAGCCGCCGATGAGACGCCGATGGCGAACGTCATGTTGACCTTGCTGCGCGAGCTCGGGTTCGACGAGTTGACCAGCTTCGGCGACAGCACGGGCACGTTCGACCTGACCACGAGCGCAACATGAGAAACACGCTAGGCTTCACGGCCCTCCTCCTAACTGCGCTCTTTATGGGGGTCGTCTTCGCGGCAGCGCCTTCCTCGCCGGTGGCGGACTTCGCCACGCACGGAGATCGCGACGCGGTGCGCACCCTTCTTCAGCAAGGGGCCGATGTCAACGCCGCACAAGGCGACGGCATGACGGCGCTTCACTGGGCCGCCGAGCTCGGCGACGCCGAGATGGCGGAGATGCTCGTTTACGCGGGGGCGAACGTCGAGGCAGAAACGCGCGTGGGCCACTACACGCCGCTTCACGTGGCCTGCCGGAACGCCAGTGCCGCCGTAGCCGAGATCTTGCTCGAGGCCGGAAGTAACGTCATGGCGCGCACCATGCCCGCGGGCTCGACCCCGCTTCATCTGGCGGCCGCATCGGGCAGCGCCGACATCGTGCGGTCGCTCTCGAGCCGGGGCGCCGAAGTGAACGCGAAAGACCATGAGTGGGAACAAACCCCGCTGATCTTCGCGTCCGCCCAAAACAGGATCGCGGCCATTCAGGCGCTTCTCGAAGGCGGCGCCGACCCGAGCATCGCAAGCAAAGTGATCGATCTCGAAGAGGATCGCAAGCTCGCCGAAGCTTCCGAGAACCGCCAGAAAAAAGTTCTTCGCTCCTACATAATGAAAAACGAGATCGAAGGCGAGTTCATTCCGAGCGCGAGCCAGTTCCAAGCGGCGATCGTCGCGGGTCGCGATCTTTATCTCTCCGGCAATCTCCCCGAGATCTCCGAGGCGGACCCGGACGAGCGCCGTTTTCGTCCGCGCATGGTTTTGAAGAGCAAAGGCGGCCTGACGGCCCTTCTCCACGCCGCACGTCAAGGTCATACCGAAGCGGTCGTGGCGCTTCTCGAAGGCGACGCGGATATCAATCAAGTAAGCGCGGGCGACGGCACGAGCCCGCTTCTCATGGCGACCATCAATGGGCAGTACGATCTCGCGCTTCGTCTGCTTCAGCGCGGCGCGGACCCGAACGTGGCCGCGAAGATCAACGGGGTGACGCCGCTCTGGGCCGCCATCAACGCAAAGTGGCAGCCTCGTACGCGTTTCCCGCAACCGCAGGAGCAGGACCGTCAGAACGCAACCTATCTCGATCTGGCGGAGGCGTATTTGACCGCGGGCGCCGATCCCGACGCGCGGCTAGAGAGC
This sequence comes from Acidobacteriota bacterium, assembly GCA_004356105.1. GTDB lineage: Bacteria > Acidobacteriota > Vicinamibacteria > Marinacidobacterales > SMYC01 > SMYC01. Next base: position 4,218 of record SMYC01000105.1, read on the forward strand.
CACCCCTGGTACATGGTCTATACCGGCTGCGGCAATCGGAACTGCGGCCTCGAGGACACCAAAGGCTCGACGGCGTTTTGGCGCGCCGCCTATGCAACGGACGTCGCCGCGATGCGCCTTCTTGTCGCTCACGGCGCGGACCCGAGCATCCCGACTTTGACCCCGCCGCCGCGGCGGCCTCGCTCCGGCACGATCGCGGAGAACACCGAAGCGACAGAGATACGACCCGTGCAGCCTTTCGGACCCGGCCTCTGGCCGGCGACGGATGAGCGCACCGTCAACCCAGACCCGTCCGGCCTTCCACGCGTCAAAGAGGGCGACCCGGGTGTTTTTGCCCTTCACGCCGCCTCGGGCGTCGGCTATGGCGAAGGTTTTACCGGCAACGCGCACCGCACCGCACCGGGCGCTTGGCTCGACGCCGTGAAATATCTCATCGAGGAGCTCGGCGTCGATGTGAACGCGCGCGACTTCAACGGCTACAACGCGCTTCATCACGCCGCCGCGCGCGGGGACGACGAGATGATCTTGTATCTGGTGGAAAAGGGCTGTGACGTGACCGCCGTGAGCCGCACCGGTCAAACGACCGCGGACTTGGCCAACGGTCCCGTGCAGCGCGTGTCTCCGTTCCCAGAGACCGTGGCGCTTCTCGAGAACCTCGGCTCGAAGAACAACCACAACTGCGTGTCGTGCTGAGCGCCGCCGTCAAAAAGACGATCTTCGCGATTCTAGTCGCGACGGCCGCCGCGCCCGCCGCGGCGCAGGAGGAAGCACCTCCGCCATGGGTGCAGATGAACGTCATACAAGTCCGTCCAGAGATGGTCGACGAGTTCATGGCCGTCCAGCGCGAGCTCTCGTCACGCGCCAAAGAAGCCAAAGTTCCGTGGCGGAGCGTGAGCCGCACGCACGTTTTCGGAGACACCTATCGCTTCCTCATCACGACACCGGTGCAGAATCTCGCGAGCTTCGACGGTGAGGACGACGCCGACCCGGAAACCGAATCGCTCATCAACCGTCTCCGGCGCTGTGTAACGAGCCGTACGAGCTACGCCGTGCGCGTACTTCACGACGTCGGGAACCCGTTGCCAGAAGGTGAAGAGCCCGACTTGATGGTCGTGAACATCTCCAAAGTTGCGCCCGGACACGAGCAGGACTACATGAACGTGATGATGGAAGACTTTCTCCCGCATTTCAACGCGGCTAAAGTCCACCATGCGACGGGGGCGATGACTTTCGGCGGCGAGTCGGGCTTCGTGCACGTCTTCTACTTCGAGAACTTCGCCGAGCTCGACAAAGGCTCTCCCGTGATGCGGGAGCTCGGGGCGGAAGGCGCTCAGAAGGTGACCGCCAAGTTCGGCGGCATCGTGTCGAGCAGCGAGACCTGGATCATGCAACGCATCCCCGAGCTCAGCTATGGTCCCGAGCCCGAGGCCGCCACTGATAAAGATAAAGCCAAAGCCAAAGGCAAGCCGTAGCAGACCTCCTCGAGCAGACACTCTTCGCGCGGAGCTCAAACGCCTCGGTGTCTCGCATGTTGTCGGCATTCCGGATAACAGCTCGGCCGCGCTATTTCATCTTCTCGAAGAAGACGGAGCGATTCGTCTGGTGACGGTGACCCGCGAAGGGGAAGCCTTTGCCGTCGCTTCGGGTCTCTGGCTCGGAGGGGCGCACCCCGTCGTGCTCATCCAGAACACGGGACTCCTCGAGAGCGGCGACAGCTTGCGCGGGACCGCGATGCGCATGGGCGTCCCCTTGCTCTGTCTCGTAACTTATCGTGGGTACCACAAGCTCCCCAAACAGGACGAGTTGCAGGACGTGATGACACGCGCGGATGTGGACTCCGTCAACGTCACGGTCGCGCCCGCATCCGAGGGACCCATTTCCAGAAGCGACGCCGAAGAGGCGCGCTATTTGAAGACGTCGCTTTTCGACTGGTCGCGCCGATTCCGCGAGGCGCTGAGGTAGAATCGGGCCCTATGGAGACACCCAAATGAACGCGAGCTCACTCATGTCCGGCGTACTCGCGCCGGTCGTCACTCCTTTCAAAGACGACTATACGCCCGACAGGGACCGATACCTGAAGCACTGCCAATGGCTCGCGGCGCAAAATTGCGGCCTCGCCGTGTTCGGGACGAACAGCGAAGCCAACTCGCTCTCGATCGACGAACGGATGTCACTTCTCGACATGCTCGTCGAAGGAGGCGTCGACCCGACGCGCATGATGCCCGGGACCGGCTGTTGCTCGATCCCCGACACCGTAAAGCTCACGAAGCACGCCGTCGACCACGGCGTGGGCGGCGTCCTGATGCTGCCACCGTTCTACTACAAGAACGTGAGCGACGAAGGCCTCTATCGTTCGTTCGCTGAGATCATCGAGCGCGTCGGCGACGACCGGTTACGCATCTATCTCTATCACTTCCCGCAGATGTCCGCGGTGCCTCTCGGGATCGAGCTCGTGGGACGGCTCCAGGAAGCTTTTCCCAGCATCGTCGTCGGCATGAAGGACAGCTCGGGCGATCGCGAGAACTTGGAAGCGATGCTGCGTAACTTTCCAGGCTTCGGCTATTTCGTGGGAAGCGAGGCGCTGCTTCTCGCAAACATGCGGGCCGGCGGCGTCGGCTGCATCTCGGCGACGGCCAACATCAACCCCGCGGGCATCGACGGTCTATTCCAAAAATGGAAAACGGACGAGGCGGACGCGCTCCAGGAATCTCTAAATCAGGTGCGCGGGACGGTTCAGCAATTTCCGCTCGTCCCAGCTCTCAAGACCATCATCTCGCACTACGGTTCCGACTCGGAGTGGAATCGGCTGCGGCCACCGCTCGTCGAGCTCGACGACGCTCAGGGCGAAAAGCTGATCGCCGACCTCCAAGCAATAGGCTTCGAGATGCCGGGCCTCTAGTCGATCGGTTGCGCCAGCACGGCGAGGATCACGCGAATCCCCTCGACGAAGTGCCCGACGCGAATGTTCTCGTTCGGGCTGTGCTGATTGTTGTCCGGGTTAACGCTCGAAACACCTACCGCGGGAACGCCTAGCGTTGTGACGAAAGGCGAGATCGGGATCGAGCCCCCCGCCGTACGGATGCGGATCGGCGCTTCGCCATAGACATGCGTCATCGCCCCAGACGGAGTTAAAAGTACTACTTGAGGTCTTATCTCACAAACAAAAGGACTGAGTGGCGGGCACTAGTGTTTCTTCTTCACGTAGTCGAGCGCGTGAGCGAATGCTTGCGTCGTGGATTCGAGGATGGTTGCGCGCGCGACGAAAACGTTCTCGGGGCCCAGCACGTCGATCAGATGGACGCGGTGCAAGAGCTCCTCCACTTCAGGCGTCGCGCCTGAGATGATGAGGAGCTTGTCCTGGCGCTTCATCGCCGCGCTCACATTCCCGAGAGCCAGCAGCGTCGTGGCATCGAGGGCGGCCGTCTGCTTGAGCCGCAGAATCAACGCCTGCACTTCTGGACGAGAAGCCACCTTCAAGCACTTCTCTTCGAGATAGTCGGCGGCGCCAAAGAACAAGGGACCCTCCACGTGGACGATCGCCACTTCGGGGCAGGGCCGCTCGTCGGCGTCCGTGACCTCGCGAAACCCTTTCTTCTCGTCGTACACGAGCTCCACGACACGGGGGACCCGCGCTCTTCTGACAAAGAGTGCGAGGGACACGCCCACGCCGACATAGATGGCATCGGCGAGAGGCAGCAGAAGCGCCGCGGCAAACGTTGCGAGGAACGCGAGAGCGTCGGAGCGTGTCGCGGTGAGGGCCAGCTTGACATGTTCCCAGCGGACCATTTTCACGGCGATGATCAGGAGAATCCCTGCCAGTGAGGCCACCGGGATGTATCGGGTGACAGGGCCGAGTGCGAACACGAGCCCGGCGAGCATGACGCCCGAGAACACGTGCGCTTTCTTGCTCTCGGCGCCCGCCTGATACATGAGGGCGCTTCGAGTCAGCGACCCCGATACCGGGATCCCGCTGAAAAACGCGACAACGATCTTGGCCACGCCTTGCCCAACGAACTCCCGATTGGTGTCGATGCGATCGCCGGAAAAACTCGCGACAGATTTCGCGCTCGCAAAAGCTTCGGCGAGTCCAATGAGCGACAGAGCAATCGCGCCGGACGCTAGGGCCTGGATGAGCTCCCAACTGAATGCCGGCATGCTCAGCGGTGGAAGTGAGGCCGGAATGTTACCGACGACACGTACACCCGTCTCGTGCAGTCCGAGAAAGGCCACCACGCCCGCCGCACCAAGTATCGCCAATAGGTAAGCGGGAAAAAGCGGCGCGCCCGCGGGCGTTTTCGGGCTCACCTTGGACAGAAGCAGAGCCAAAAAGAACGTCCCCACTCCGAGCGCGAGGACAGTGGGATCCGTGTCGGCAATGCCCGAGGCCACGTAGCGGAGCTGACCGAGAACCGAGACGCTACCCTTGGACGGCAGTCCGAGAAGATTAGGGAGCTGGTTGGCGACGATGAGAACGCCGGCGCCGCTAGTGAAGCCGAGGAGAACCGAGCTCGAGACGAGCTGGGTGAGGTTCCCGAGTTTGAGCAGTCCGAGTGTGAGTTGGAATAGGCCAGAGAGAAGTGTCAGGAGAAACACGATAGCCATGAAGTCTTCGCGTCCCACATAAGCGGCAACGGCACTCGCGGCAACGATGGAGCTTGCGTTTGTGGGTCCGGTTTGGAGATGACGCGACGAGCCCGCGAGCGAGCCCACAATCGAGGCCACCATGAAAGCGTAGAGCCCGTATTGGGGCGCCACGCCAGCGAGCAGCGCGTAGGCCATGCACTGAGGCAAGGCGACGAAGGCGACGGTCAGCCCGGCGAGAAGATCTTTCTGCAGCACGCCGCCGAATCAGTCCTTGAAGTCCCACTTGTCTACCTCGCGGACTAGAGATGCGCCGGCAGGGGCTCCGCACGACGGTGCAATTTTACGGTCTCGCTCCATCTTTCTTGCATTTTTACCACAAAACGTACCAAGGCGGTTGGTGGGCCGCCGGCGCCGTTACCTACAAAGGCTCGAGCCACATCGCGAGGGGAAGCAGAGCGTAGGCCGAGAAGACGGAAAGCCCAAAAACGAGTGTCGCTCCTCGAAGCACCCACTTCTGAACCTGGAGAGGCCGCGCATCCCCGATATCGCACGATGCCGCTAGCGTGCGAACCCGCCACCACGAGTACCCGAGTGCCGCGGCGGTAAGACCGAAGGTTGCGAGCTTGTATTTCGAAAGGGCTACGAGCCACGGGAGAGCGGACGCCATCGAGGCCATGGCCCCGCCGGCGCCAAGAGCCACTAGCACCATGGGAAGTGCACAGCAGGTCGTCCCCAGGAGCGTGAGGCTTGCCGCCGCGGCAAGGCTCGCGTTGTCTTTTGCCCCATCCATCAAAAAGTCAGTCCGATACCGATGTTGAAATCGGTTCCGTGCGACAGCTGAATGCCGAACACGTCTTGATATACGGGGAACTTGAGCTCCGCGCGCACCATGATGTTGTTCCAATAACCCACCAGGACGGGGCCAAGTGAGATCCGTTTGCCCCCCGTGGGACCCACGGTGTCCCGGCCTCGGCCCTCATACCTGGCTGACAGGTCCGCCATCACGAAAATGCCCGTGTTCGTGAGATTGTCGTGGTAGGGATGGATGCCTATGTTCATGTCGAACCCGACTTCGTTACCCTGGTCAATGCCTCGCTTCCCTTTCGAGTTCCGCCAGTAAAAAACGTCATAAAACTGATAGACGAACGGCGCCTCGGCGCTAAAGGAAGCGCTTATTCCAGCGTCCCAGCTCCCGTCTCCCACAGGGAAGGAATCCTTCGTCGAGCCCGTCGGAAGGCGGAGACTCGGAGTGATGCTGAAATTACCCGTGCTGCCCGCTTTGTTGTAATAGTGTTTGAGTTGCAGTCCCAAAACGGTATCACCGATCCCGCGACCACTCTGGTTCACGGGAGCTCCTCCCTGGACGACGACTCGGCTTTGCTGGATTAACGGCACTTTGGAGGTCAGTCGGATCTCACGTTTGAACGTGAAGACGCTCTCGATCCACGTCGTGTTGACCATCCGCTCCCGATCGAAGGGATTGGGTGCTTGGTCCGTACCACCGAGAAGCTCACCGGAGAAGCGATACTCGTTTCGAACTTGGAAGCCCCAACCGTGCTCCCACCGAGGCGCCATGTCCATCACCGGTTGGTGCGCGCCGGCCATCTCCGATACTCCCAGCATGAATATCGCCAGAGAAACGATCCCCCGCATGACGCTATTCATCGTTGTCGACGGAATCCGAAATCCACTTGTCGACGACCACCGGAATGGGCGCTCCGTCGTTCACGGATGCGAAGGCATCGTCGACGACTCGAGCCTGTACGTCGACGCTCTGGCCCACGGCTCTCGAGCGGTCCGAGCCCACGATGGAGAAGAGCTGGCCGCTCTGTGCATCCTTTAATAAGAGGTTGCCGCCAACGCTTTCGAGGGTGCCCGCTATGCGAAGGTAAACCGCCACCGGGTCATAGCCCGCCTTCCTGATGCGACGGTGAATATCCTCGATCGGGATTTCCGTTCCTGGAGTCATGGCGAGGGTGATGCGCTGCGTATGGATATCGACGAGCACGCCATTTCCAAATTCGGATCGGTCGAGGCCGTCGAGTTTCGACAAGGACTTCTCGGCCCCATAGGCGCAGAACGAGCACACCACGCCGTTCACCTGAATGACGGTGTGATGCGGCTCGACGAAGACGTCCACGCCCTCCGCCTCGAGGGACGCTCGACTCTTCTCACTGTCCGAGTGGCGGTGAGTCTTACCGTCTGGGTGAGTTTGGACCGGGAAGGCCACGCTAGCTGCAAAAAAAGTCAAAGCGAAGAACAAGGTTCCTCTCATCTGTTTCTTCTCCATTCTTTGGGCCGAGCTCTTGAACATCGGTTCAACCCCACGACGCGAGATAAGGTGCGAATCGCCAGGCCCACAACGCCACGGCGGCCAACGAAAAGAGGGCGGTCCATCGGCGAGCGGCGCGAGCCCCTTGACGTCGCACCCAAACGAGCCAGTTGGCCCGTGCAATGAGCGCCACGCTCAACGCAACCGGGCCCCATCCAAGAGGCCCCATGAACCCTCCGGCGAGGCCGGCGCCCGCTCCCGAGAACGCCAGAGCGGCCGGCACGACGCAGCACCATGGCAGTGCGAGAGCTCCGCCCCAGCCAGCCAAGCGTGCTCCTGTTTCAATACCCATACCCCCATAGGGTACCCGAAGAAAGGGAGCGTGTCAACAGTTTTGCGATCCCACACACGGCGCGCTCATTTCGCCGCGAGCGATAGGCGCAGAATCTCCTTGTCGTTTCGGGCCACGATGTGCCGGTTCGCATAAGCCGGGTGGGACCAGTTGACGGCGCCGAGCTCGCGACGCCGGCCTGGATCGGAGGTCGGCTCGATAAGCTGGGTGCGACTCGTTTCCTGGAAACCCTCGGGGGTGAATCTCCCGATGATCAGCTCACCGCGATCGTTGTTGATGAAGTAGCGATTACCGTTTCGCACGAAAATGGCCGCGGCCCATCGCGCCTTCTCTTTCGTGATCTCGAGGCTCTCCCACACCCGTTTTCCCGTGGCCACTTCGAGCGCGCGAGCCTGACCGTAGCTGTCGATGCCGTATAAATAGTCGCCTTCGATAACGGCGGTGTTGATGAGGGTGTGGATCTTGTCGGTTACGATCTCGCTCTGGCTCGAGCTGCTCCAAAGGAGCTCGGCGCCCGGTCGTCTCGTGTCGAGCTTTAGCATGTGGGCACCGTCGTAGAACGTCGAAACGAACAAATGTGAACCACTCAGGACCGGTGTCGACACCGTCATCCCGCTACGCACTTTGAACGGCACTTCCCAGTAGATTTCGCCCGTTTCCGGATTGAGGGAGCTGACCGCCCGCGGATGCCAGATGATGAGCTGGCGCACGCCGCCGATCTCGAAAATGATGGGCTGCGTGTAGCCGGGCTCGAAGTCCGAGGACAAGGCTCGCCAGACTTCCTTGCCGGTGCGCTTGTCGAACGCCATGACTTTCGCATCCGGCTCGCCACCAGCGAGACAGATCACCAGGTCGCCCTCTACAAGCGGCGCTCCCGTCGTGCCCCACGTGGGAACGCTCAGGCCATAATCCTCGACGAAATCCTTTTGCCAGACGATCTCACCGCTCCCGACATCCAGGACGACGAGATGTCCCGTGGCGCCGTACGCGAAGACGAGGTCCTCGTCGACGGTAGGCGTGGCCCGCGGCCCGGTGGCGTAGACCCGCATCATGCTCCCGTAGTCGACTTCCCACTGCTGCTCCCAGAGGATCGTTCCCGTTTCTTCGTCGAGAGCGAGGATGCGCTCGAAGCCGCGATATGCCTGCGTTGGCCGGAAGTCGGTAACGAAGACGCGCCCGTCCGCAACCGAGGGGCCGGTGAAGCCGCTTCCGATCGGTGTGCGCCAGACCACATCCAGCCCGTCGGCAGGAAAGGTCTCCAAGATGCCGGTCTCGTTCCAGACACCGAGGCGCCCGCGTCCGCGCCATTCGGGCCAATCCTCGGCGTAGGTGACTTGCGTGGTGAGGCAGGACAACAAGAGCAGCCATTGAAATCTCATGATGGCAGAGTACGCAATGGGGCTCGAGACTTCAAACGGACTCACGATTCAGGATCTTCTTGGCCCGCTCTCGAGAACCGGCCTGTCGGTCGCTGCGCGCGTCCCCAAGTGAACACGTGTGCACTGGCGTCACGAGTGGGAGCTCATGATTAGCCTGGCGACTGCCGGAAGTCGTGGCCGATCATTCGCGAGGAAGCACGCCGAACGGCCTCCGTTCCGACGCAGCTGTGTCAGCGCCGGTTTAGATTGGTCCATTTCGGCGGTCAGTGGCCCCTGCAAATCTGCTTCTAAAGGAATGAAGTGACTGTACTTGCTTAGAAACAGCTGCCTCTGAGTGGACTCTTTTCCGCCGCAAGTTTTGGTCAAGTTTCAAACCGGCGTCGACGGAGAGAGCTATTCGGCCCGTCGGCGGTCGCTGCGCACGTCCCCAAGTGAACACGTGCGCAGGCGTCACGGTTGGAAGCTCATGATTACACAGGCGACTGCCGGAAGTCGTGGCCGATCACTCCCGAGAAGGCACTCCGAACGGCCTCCGTTCCAAGATAGCCGAGCTCTTCGGCCCGTCGGTCGCTGCGCGCGGCCCGAGCGAACACGTGTGCACTGGCGTCACGGTTGGGAGCTCATGCTTACCCTGTTGGTGGCGGTCAAAAAAGGGGCCAAAACGCCGGCGAAAAAGGGCCACTTTGAGACAGGTCTTCTGCGGAGCGCCGAAGCGAAGACCGAGACGTGGACCATCTACTGGGTCGACAGCCGCAACCCCGAGCTGAGAGAACAAGTCACGGGGTCCTTTCGAAAACGGCGCCGCGGAGCTCTTCGGAGAAGAGCTGTACCAAGGAAAGACCGTCGAGATGCGCTTCATTTGGTCCGAAATCACCCCGCGCTCAGCCCGGCGGGAGCAGGCCTATCTCGATGCGTCTTCCGGCGAATGGGAGACGAACTGGATTATGGAGTTCACCAAAGCGCCGTAGCACTTCCCTACTGGTTGTCCGTCGCCTCCATGTGAACCGCCTTCAACACTTCTCTCGTAAGGTCCCAGCGATTGAAGCCCTGGCGTCGGTAGTCCAAGCCGCGACGGACGATAACGAGGTCGTGCGTCGGAACGACGATGACATACTGCCCGCGGTTTCCGGCCGTCGAGTACGCGCTCTTGGGCACGTCTTTCCGATCGTCAGGAACGAGCCACCACTGGCCGCCGTAGAAGTTGCCGCGCTCGGCCGTCGCTGGAGCCGGAGTGCGAACGAAGTCGATCCACTCCTTCGAGAGCAGCCGCTCGCCGTTCCACATGCCAGACTGCAGGTACAAGAGCCCGAAGCGCGCGAGATCCCGCGCGTTCGTATAGACCTGGCTGCTGAGAATGAAATCCCCGAACCGATCCACACTGAGGAGGGTGTTCCGCATTCCGATGCGATCGAGGAGAGCTCGGCGCGGGAACTCCAAGTACGTCTCCTGGTCCCCGAGTGCCCGCTTCATGGCATAGACAGCAAGCAGGGTGTCGTAGTTCTCGTAATCCCAGTAAGTGCCGGGCTCACGGATCAACCCGCGATTTCTCATGCCCTGGATCGAGCTCCCCCCGGCCCAGTACGACAACCCGGAGCCGATAGCGTATTCGAGTCCGGCATTGTCCACGGTATAGAGGCCGCTCGACATGTTCAATACGTTCCGGAGCGTGATAGCCGAGCGCGGATCGCTCTCGGGCGATGCGACTCCCGGAAGAAACTCGAACCCGAGCGGCTCGTTGAGCGCCATCCGGTCCTGGTCGACCATCATGCCGATGAGCGTGACTGCGATGCTCTTGGCCGTCGACCAAGTGCGGGTCCTCGTCGTAACGTCCACGCCTGGGGCGTAGCGCTCGTGGATGATTTGCCCGCCCTTGACGACGAGCAAGCTGAGCGTCACCTGCTCGGGCGACTCGCGATCGAAGGCCCAGTCGGAGACCGCCTGAAGCGCCGCAGCATCCACCCCGGCCGGAAGGGGCGCGTCGTCCGTCCTATCGCCATCGGGCCACGCAATCTCCGCAGGATTGCCCGCTAGCGGCGCCATCTCGAGAATCGGCAGACTGTCGAGATCCTCGAAGGTTTGGTCCGGCGCCATGATGACGCAGCCAAGCCCCTTGCGGAACGCAGCACGCATCGTCGGCGTCCCGCCGGGCGCCCCTATGGCGACGGTCTTGCGCTCCCAATCGATAACGTAGTCACCCGAATCGGGCGTCCCGACGGGGTGGCGCAGATAGGCGAGCTCCTGCGCGAATACTTGCTCGAGGGTCCGGTGGGACGTGAACAGGCCGTTGCACATGAAGATAGCCTGCTGGCCGTGTTGGATCATGTCCCGATTGAAACGCCAGTAGTCGTAGGCTTCCTCCTGCTGGCTGCTGGCCGGCGCGGGAAGAACGAGTGCGAGAGCAAAGAAAAGGACGAGGATCTGCTTCATGAGTGCCTCCGTGAGCTCAGCAATTATTTAGCGCCGCGGGACGCGAGGTCAAGCGAGCTAGGATGCCGAACCTTGTCTGGGATATTATCGTGCGCTCAATAGGAGGATCCATGCGGCTTCGCAACACACTCGCCATCATTGTTACCTTTCTCACCGCTACCCTGGCTCAGGCACAACCCGAGCCCACAATCGATGAAGCCTTTCTCGAGGCGATGCAGTACCGGAGCATCGGACCCTATCGCGGGGGCCGCGTGACCGCCGTCGCCGGGGTAAACGATTCGCTGCATACCTTCTATATGGGCTCCACCGGAGGCGGCGTCTGGCGAACCGATGACGCTGGCCAGAACTGGCGGAACCTCACCGACGGTCAGATCGATACGGGCTCGATCGGCAGCATCGCGGTGGCGCCTTCCGATCCCAACGTCATCTATGTCGGGACCGGCTCCGCCTGTCCGCGCGGCAACGTGTCCGCCGGCGTCGGCATGTACCGCTCCACCGACGGGGGGAAAACGTGGAAACACATAGGCCTTCCGGAAGCGGGACAAATCGGCCGCGTGCGCGTCCATCCGAAGAATCCCGACATCGTCTTCGCTGCCGTGCTCGGCCACATTTTTGGCCCCAACGAGGAACGCGGTGTGTACCGCTCGAAGGATGGCGGCGAGAGCTGGGAAAAAGTCCTCTACATCAGCGAGAAGACGGGCGCCATCGACCTATCGATGGATTCCAGCAATCCGCGCATTCTCTACGCGGCGATGTGGCGTGCCGAGCGCAAGCCTTTCTCGATGCTGAGCGGGGATCCCGTCGAGGGCGGTGTCTACAAAACGACGGATGGCGGCGACACGTGGGACGAGCTCACCGAGGGGCTTCCCAAAGGACCCACGGGCCGCATCGGCGTCTCCGTCTCGCCCGCCAACCCGGAACGGGTCTTCGCGCTCATCGAAGCGGAAGGTCCGGAAGCTGGGCTCTATCGCTCGGACGACGCTGGCGAGTCGTTCGAGCACATCAATAAGGATAGGAACTACGTGCAGCGCGCCTGGTACTACACGCACGTCTTCGCCGATCCGGTTGATCCCGATACGGTCTACATCAACAACGTGATGATGAACCGCTCGGTTGACGGCGGGAAGACTTTTACCACCATTCGCGTGCCGCATGGCGACACCCACGACCTCTGGATCCACCCGACAGACAACCAAACCATGGTCTACGGAGATGACGGCGGCGCCGCGGTGAGCTTCAATGCGGGAGCCACGTGGTCGCTGCAATCGAACCAGGCCACGGCGGAGTTCTATCGGGTAACGACCGATCACCGATTCCCTTACTGGGTCTATGGCGCACAACAGGACAACACGACGGTCCGCATCCTGAGCCGCACCAACGGCATCGGCATCTCGAACAAGAACTGGCACCAGGTCGGCGGCTGCGAGAGCGGCCACATCGCCATCGACCCGCGCGACCCGGACGCGAACATCGTTTACGCGGGATGCTACGGCGGCTCCATCACGCGCTACGACCATCGCTCCGGACAGGTGCGCGAGATCACAACAGCTCCTCAGCTCGCGCTCGGCCGCGCCGCGGAAGACCTCGACTACCGGTTCCAATGGAACGCCCCCATCCGCATCTCGAAACACGACCCGCAAGTGCTCTACCACACGTCCAACTACGTCCATCGTTCGACGGACGAGGGACAGACCTGGCGCATCGTCAGCCCCGACCTCACGGTCGCCAACGCGGAGATGCTCCAAGACGCCGGCGGCCCGATCACAAAGGATCAGACCGGCGTAGAAGTCTACGCGACGATCTTCGTGTTCGAAGAATCCCTTAGCAACGCGGGCGAGCTCTGGGCAGGTACGGACGACGGAAGGGTCCAAATCACCCGGGACGACGGCGCGACATGGACGGAGATAACACCCTCGGGCATCCCGGAATTTGGAACGGTGAACTCGATCGACATCTCGACGCATCAAGCCGGGCGCGCGACGATCTCGGTCTACAACTATCGCTTCGATGACTTCACGCCTTACATCTTTCAGACCAACGACTACGGCAGCTCTTGGGAGCGCATCGCCGACGGCACCCGCGGCATTCCCGAACGACATTTCGTGCGCGCCGTGCGTGAAGACCCGGATCGCCGCGGGCTTCTCTATGCGGGAACGGAGTATGGCATCTACGTCTCTTTCAACGACGGCGACAGCTGGCAGTCACTGCAGCTGAATCTACCCGTGACCCCCGTAACGGACCTCCAGATCAAGAACCAAGACCTCGTGCTCTCCACCCAAGGCCGTTCGTTTTGGATCCTCGACGACCTCACACCTCTCCATCAGCTCACCGACGAAATAACTCAGGTAAGCCAGCACCTCCTGAAGCCGCGAGACGCCTATCGCATCCGCGGAGGCGGCTTCGACATCCCATCGGGTTCGCAAGGAAAAAACCCGCCGAGCGGCACGGTGATCTACTACACCCTCGCAGAGGAACTGCCCGAGGACCAGGAGATGACACTCGAGATCCTCGACGCTACCGGCAATTTGGTCCGCTCGTTCTCGAGCAAGACCCCGGAAAAGCGCGCCCCCAACTTGTTCGCGGAGTTCTTCGGCCTTTCTCGCGACGCAGGATTGCCTCCGGTGAAAAAGGGATTGAACCGCTGGGTGTGGGACCTCGGCTATCCCGACGGCCGACCCGCTCCGAACACGAGCATGTGGGGCGCCATCTCAGGACCGCCGGCGCCTCCAGGAAATTATCAAGTGCGGATGACGATCGGTGACTGGACCGCGACCGAAACCTTCGCAGTGAAGAAGGACCCGCGGGTGGACGCGACACAAGCCGATCTGCAAGAGCAGTTCCGCCTCGCCATCGAAGTGCGCGATCTGTTCTCGGAGAGCCACGAGGCCCTCATCAAGATTCGAAGCGTCCGGGACCAAGTGGAAGACCTCGTGGAACGGCTGGGCGCGGCGGAACAAGCCGAGGGTCTGGACGAAACGAAGGCGGCGCTGACCGACGCTCTGACCGCGGTCGAGAAAAAGATCTACCAGACGCAGAACCAGGCCATGCAGGACCCGCTCAACTTCCAGCCGATGCTCGACAACCGCATCGCGAACCTCTACGGGATCCTGCTGACCGCCGAGGCAAAGCCAACCGCCGTGAGCCACGCGCATTACGAAGATCTGAAGGCGGAGCTTGCGGGCTACCAAGCGGAGCTCGACGCCGCTCTCGCAAACGAGCTCGTCGCTTTCCAAGACGCGGTCGCGGCGAAAGGGGCGCCACCGGTGATTGTGCCGACGAAGTAAACGGACTACATCAGGAGGACCAGATGCCGAGAAAGTCTCACGGTCTCGGAGTCGAAGAAAAGCTTGCGCGCCTTGCTCGACCAGATACGAATGCGGACCTCTCACGCCAGTCAATCAAAGAGAGCTGCCTTGATTGGACGAAGCGGCCCAGTGGGCCAAAGAACACCACCCCAGTCTGGTTGCCGACGCCGTAAGGGCCGCCGCCGTTGTGAGCTACGGACGGTGGATTCACGACCGGGACTCGAAGTTCAGCGAGTCGTTTCGGCTGTATCCAGCAAGTTGATTCCGGCATCGAACGCTCGGTCGCGCATCCGGATGCATTCCGGCAGAGGCGTCGGGTCCGCGAAGTTGTCGGTCCCGAAGAAAGGGGAGAGACCCTCACCGGTCCGACCTAATTGACGATCCTCCATGTCAGGGAACCAGAATGATCTTCTTGTTCGGCGGATACAGCCATTCCACGCCGTTGGCGGTCACGATGTGATTGTCCTCGAAGTTGATGCTCAATCGCCGGTTCCACTCCGGGATCCAGGTATGGACGATGTACTCGAACGAGAACAAGTTGTTCGGTTGGATCATGACGTGTGCACGATAGGGCCGAAACGGCGCGAATGCCGGGCCAACCGATACTTCACTGTTTCCGGTATTACCAACAGTATGGCAGTCGAGGGAGATCCCGGGACGCGCATCGTCAGAGAGGGCGGCAACGATCTCCCGGTCTTGCGGCGTGTCCACGAAAGGCGTGTAAACGTATCCGGCTTCTTCGAGCGCGGCGACCACCGCCTCCAGGGTCTGGCCCGCGGTGCGGCCCACCTTGATGTTTCGGCGGATGATGGGTCTCGCGTCCAGCCCGTGTTGCCAGGCACGCGCGACACTTTCGGGAAGGTCGGTCTCGCCTTCGCGCAGGAGATAGGCGTTGCGCTTGAAGTCGGTGCCGAAGTTCAGATATCTCAGCCCGGTGTCCCACGACAACAGATCGCCGCGTTGAAGAATGTAGTCCCCTCTTCTCGTGTCCGAACGGTCGGATAGGTGTGAGTGCAGCACCCCCGGCATGCTGGCGCCATACAAAGACGTCCACAAGCCTTTCTCCATTTGGCGATCTTGCGCCCACCAACCCACGTCTTCCCTCGTCGTGACTCCCGGTTCGATTTGGCGAAGCACCGCTTCCATGATTCCTCTTTGAATCTCGGATATGTTCGCAAAGGCGATGATCTCCCTCTGTACTCTTCTTACCCGGAAATCGGTGATGACGTTTTCCGAAGAGACCAACCGAGCCGCGTATTTGTCGCCGAGGAGCTCGACGAGCTTCAGATAGCCCGTGTGAGAGAGTCCGTCGGCATGGGAGAGCCATTCCGACATGTTGACGGCAATGCGCTCAGGATCGCGCTCCGCGACGAATTGGGGCAGCTCGCTTTCCTCGCCGAAGATATCGTAAACGGACTCGTCGGCGAGGAAGGCAAAACTGTGGCCGAGGAGCGCGCGCTCGATGCGATCGCCTCCGCGGTCGGTGAAGATGATCCAGCCCGCCGTCGCGCCGAAGTCCAGGTCGAACGCGTCGGGGTCCCCCCTTCTCATCGAGTGGATCCACATGTCGACGTCGTTGTCGCGCATGGCGCCCGGAAGAATGAGATCGAACTTTTCCTGTCGGATCAAGTTCATCATCTGATAGCGCGCCCGTGCCTCTTGTGAATAGGCGCCCTGTCCTTTCAGGAGGACCACGGCAACGAGCGCTAGCTGCAGAATCTTTGGCCTTCTCATATGTCTTTTGGGTTCGTGATTGTTCTCTCCGTGGCGTAGGCGAGCGCGGCCATCATACAAGGAAACTCGTCAAAGTCGAGCGAATGGATTGTCCCCGGTTCGTCGCTGCGATAGGCTCTCAACTGTCGAAAGGAACGTGACGGATGCGGCTTGCAAGCATGATTAATGCAGTAGATCTCCACTGTTGTGGAGAGCCAGGCCGGGTCATCGTGGGCGGAGTCCTCGATGTCCCTGGCAACACGATGTTCGAGAAAATGAAATACCTCGAGACGCAGGCGGACGACCTTCGCAAGCGCATGCTTCGCGAACCGCGCGGATTCCCTGCGGCGAACTGCAACTTGATCCTGCCGCCTACGTTGCCTGAAGCCGACGCGGGGTACGTGATCATGGAGCAAACCGAATACCCGCCGATGTCGGGAACGAACACGATTTGCGTCACGACTGCCCTCATCGAGACCGGCATGGTGCCGGTGGAAGAGCCGATCACGAAATTGCTGCTGGAATCACCTGCGGGCCCGATCCGCGTGACCGCGGAAGTCAATAACGGCAAGGTCAAGCGCGTGACGTTCGAGAACCTGCCGGGATTCGCCGTGCACCTGGACTCCCCCGTCGAAGTGCCGGAGCTCGGTACGATCAAAGTCGACGTGGCCTACGGAGGCATGTTCTATGTCATCGCCGATGCGACACAGTTCGGGCTACGACTGACTGCAGACGAAGGCCGGGACATCGTTCGCATCGGGGAGATGATCAAAGCAGCGGCCGCCGAGAAGTTTCAGGTCGTGCATCCCGAGAACCCCGAGATCAACGGGATTACCATCGCCCAGCTTTCCGGACCGCCGGCGCACCCCGAGGCCACCCTCAAGAACGCCGTGATCGTCTCGACCGGCGTCCTCGACTGGGACAAACCCACGTCCTGGACGGGGGTGCTCGACCGCTCGCCCTGCGGCACCGGCACCTGCGCCAAGATGGCGGTCCTTCATGCCAAAGGGGAGCTGCCGTTGAACCAGGATTTCCATCACGAGGGACCCTTGGGCACGCTCTTTACCGGCCGATTGGTGCGGGAGACAAAGGTCGGAGACTACAAAGCGGTCGTTCCCACCTTGAGCGGCCAGGCGTGGATCACGGGCTTCGCCCAGTACGTCCTCGATCCGGACGACCCCTTCCCCAACGGATTCACTGTCGGAGATATCTGGGGAAAGGTCGACGATTGAAGCCTACACCTACTTGATCACGCCTAGCCAACGGACTCCAAGCGTCCAGGACGAAACGGCTCGGGAAGCATGCTCATCCCCTAGAAAGCTAACCAGTCAGAATCGTAGACCACGCTGCTACGGAATTCGCATCTTCATCCAGCCGGCGGTGTTGTGAAAATTGGCCACCGCACTTCCTGGCGGCACCAATGCATCGCATGCGGCGCGCGTCGCATCGTCCAAGGTCATGTCCTTCACCGGCAGTAGATCCTCCAAATGCTTCTCGGTTCGGGGACCGATGAGAGGTGCGGTGATCCCTGGCTGATCCTTGCACCAAAGCACGGCAAGCTGCGCCGGCGCCAAGCCTGCCTCTTTCGCTATGCGCGTGAACTCGATACCCACCTCGATGCCGCGATTGCTGACCCGATCCGCGTAAAAACCTCCCCGTAATTTGGCCCGCGAGCCTTCCGGATATTCGCCCGCCTTTGCATATCGGCCAGCGAGAACGTCCATCGCCATGGGCGCCCAAGTAATGATGCCCACCCCATTGGCCTGGCACATGGGAACGAGCTCGTTCTCGATGCGTCGATCGAGGAGGTTGTAGGGTGGCTGCTCCGAGATGTAGCGCGCATAGCCCTTCAACTCGCTCACCATGATGGCCTCCTGAACGACCCAGGCCGGATGGGTCGAGCAACCGACATAGCGCACCTTGCCCTGGCGCACGAGGTCGTTCAAAGCGCTCAAGGTCTCATCGAGAGGAATGTCGGGAGAGTAGCGATGGACCTGGTAGAGATCGATGTAGTCGGTCTGCAATCGCCGCAGCGAGCTCTCGCACGCACGGATCACGTTCAAGCGCGTGTGGCCGTGGTCATTGGGACCAAAAGTGCTCGGGTCGTCCAGAGAAAACCCCGGCCGCCTCTTGCCGTGGTCGACCTTCGTCGCGATGATCACATCGTGCCGGCGCCCGTTGGCTTTGAGCGCCCTTCCGATGATCTTCTCCCCTTCCCCGTCCGCATAGACGTCACCGGTATCGAGAAGATTGAGGCCTTCGTCGAGGGCTCGGTTCAGAATCCGCGTCGCCTCGTCTTCAGGCGTCGGGTCCGCGAAATTGTCGGTGCCCAGGCATATGGGTGAGATCCGAACGCCGGTGCGGCCCAGTACTCGATATTCCATAGAAGCTCCTTGTCAGAATGGACCCTGCTACTCCGCCATATTCATCAGTTCCCCACGTAGCCCAGGAGTGTCGGCAGAAACATCGTAATGACCGGGACGTAGCTGATCAAGAGAAGCGTTGCAATGAGGATCGCGAGAAATGGGATCAAAGGCCGTACCACGGCTTCGATCGGTGTCCCGCTGATACCGCAGGAAACGTAAAGGCAGATTCCGACGGGCGGCGAGATCATGCCGATGCCGACATTCGCCGCCACGAGGATGCCGAGATGAATGGGCTCTATCCCCAAAGCGACACCTGCTGGAACGAGAATGGGCATCAGGACGATGATGGGCGGCAAGGCATCCATGATCATTCCGAGCAACAGGAACACCACATGCACCATCAGTAGAAACACTATCCAGTTGGAGGCATGTTCGGTAATCAGCTCCGCCAGGAGGTGAGGGATGCGCTCGAAGGTCAAGACGAAGGAGAACAAGGAGGCCGTGCCGAGTATGAGCAAAACCACGCCGGTGAGAGAGCAGGTCCGCAAGAGAATCTTGGGCAGATCTACCAGCTCGAGCTCTTTATACACGAAGAAAGACACGACGAACCCGTAGACGACGGCGACCGCGGAGGCTTCGGTAGGTGTGAAGATACCGCCATAGATGCCGCCGAGAATAATCACGACCATCAATATAGGAAGGACGCCTTTCGAGCAGATGCGGAGCTTCTCTCGCCAAGCAATCCTGGGCTCCAGGGGAAGGTTCAGCTTGCGCGCAAAATAGTAAGCGAGCGCCATGATGGCGAGGCCGTTCACCGCGGCTGGGAGGACACCTGCCGCAAACAGGCCACCAATCGAAATATTGGCCACCACACCGATAATAATGAGGTCGATGGCCGGCGGAACGAGTGTAGAGACGCCTCCCGCGGCGGCGAAGATGGCGGTCGCGAAAGGCGCGGGGTACTTCTTTGCTTCATCTCCGGGAGGGCTACCGAGCCGATGGCGGCGGTGTTCGCGCTGGGCGAGCCCGAGATTCCCGAGAACAACATCGTCGAAAAAATGACCACCAGGCCCAGCCCGCCGCGGATCCTGCCGACGAAAACGAGCGCCATATCCACGATGCGCTGAGCGAAACCGCCCTCTGACATCAGTGTGCCCGCGAGCACGAAGAGCGGTATGGCGAGGAGGGGAAACGAATCGAGGCCGGCAAGAAACTTCTGCGGCAACACGATGAGAAAGTCGGTCGAAACGTAAAGGAGTCCGGCGAGCGCCGACAAACCGAGAGCCAGACCGACGGGTACGGATAGAAGCAGGGTTGCCACCAGAGTGATGGCGACGATCAGTCCCATCCGCTCATTCTTCCGTAGTAACGGCCCCGCGCTCCGACCACCAGTTTCGGAGCACGTAATAGAGCATCAACGCACCGCCGACGACCGCCGACGAGTACGGGATCGCCATGGACATCTGGGTGCCGGGCGCCGTCTGGTTCGTGACGCTCAGCGTGTAGCGGACGTGAACACGATCAAAAAAATCGAGATCGAGAGCACGACGAGGTTAGCCACCGCGGCTCGCAATTTGGGCCCGAAACGGTCGACCATGAACCTCAAGGCGAAATGGGATTTAGTCTTGAAGGCGTAGGCGGAACTGAGCGCGGCCAACCACATGAAAAGGAAACGGGCGAGCTCCTCCGACCAGTCCAGCGAGACGCGGAACACGTAGCGGAAAATAACTTGTGAGAACGTTACGGCGACCATGGCGATGAGCACGACGCACAGCACGACTTCCAGGGGATTTTTTCTGAGCACGCTCAACATCGAGACCCACGCGCTATTGATCCAGGACCTGCTGGATCACTTCCAAGCCGCCCACCTTGTCGGCGTTGTTCGCGTACACGCTCTGTACCTTGTCCTGAAATAGCTTCCGGTCCACTTCGTGGAATTGCAGACCCTTGTCTTTCAGCTCCGAGAGAGCGGTCGCGGTCACCGTCTCCATCGCTTGGCGCTGTGCGACGACCGATGCTCGACCCGCTTTGAGCACTGCGGTCTGTATGTCCGCTGGTAGACGGTCGTACTGGGCGCGGCTGAAGAGGAGCCCAACGGCGAGAAACAGATGGTTGGTGTAGGAAACGTGCTCGGTCACCTCGTAGAACTTTTCGTACAAGAGGTCGATGTGATCGGTTTCCGCCCCATCGACCACGCCTTGCTGCAGGCCGGAATAGAGCTCGCCGAACGACATCGGGGTAGCCTGTGCTCCGAGCGTATTGAAGGTCTCGACCAGAACCGGACTCGACATGACCCGAATCTTGAGCCCAGCGAAATCACCCGGCACGAGGATGGGCTTCTTCGAATTCCACACGTTCCTGACCCCGGAGAACCAGTAACCCAGCACCACACAGTCGAGAGCCTCCTCGATGGCCAGTCCGATGCGGCGGCCGATCGGGCCATCGACGACACGGTAGAAGTGGTCCAAATCCCTAAAGAGGAACGGAAAATTGAAGAGTTCCGCTTCCGGAACGAAAGGCGCCAGTCCCCCACCGGCGCCCGCCGCCGTCGCCGCAATGGTGCCCACTTTCACCATTTGGCTGGCCTCCTCCTCGGTGCCGAGCTGCTCAGCTGGGAAAATCTGGACCTCGACGCGCCCCTGGGTCTCGGCCTCGAGAACTTCTTTGAACTTCTCGAAACCGACATTGTGGGGATGGTGAACGCTACCGTTATGTGCGACTCGCAATACGATCTTCTCACCCGCACCGCCGCCGCCACCCTTGCCTTCGCAAGAAAACACGGTACAGGCCAGAAGAAAAATAATCGAGGCTTTGTGAAGATGCATGAGATCGCTCCCTTGTTCGCGCGAGCAGCGACGTATTCTATCCTGAACTTCTCACGATCGTGCTACGCTTCCGGCGGAAACAAGTACCAGCGAGGTTCGCCATGAGTGATATGAAATTCGCCGGAGTGATGCCGGCCATTACCACCGCCCTCAAAGATGATCTTTCGGTGGATCATCCGTTCATCGCAAAGCATGTTCGGTGGCTCGTCGAGCACGGATCCACAGGCATCGTGCCGTTGGGGTCTCTGGGTGAAAGCTCCACGCTGAGCTTCGATGAAAAATGCGACATCCTGCGCACCTGTGTCTCGGAACTTGGAGACAGCGCGCCGGTGGTGCCGGGGATCGCCTCGCTCAGCACCTCGGAGGCCGTGCGCCTCGCCAAGGAGTCGGAGCAAATCGGTTGCCGGGGCTTGATGGTGCTTCCACCCTACGTTTACCAAGGGCAATGGCATGAGACCAAAGCGCACTTCAAGGCGTTGCTCGAATCCACCAATCTCCCGTGCATGCTCTACAACAACCCCATCGCTTACGGCACGGACGTGACGCCGCCTCAGATCGCAGAGCTAGCCGAGGAGCACGAGAACTTGCGCGCGGTGAAGGAGTCGAGCGGAAATTTGCGTCGGATCACCGGCATCAAGGCTCTGCTCGGAGACAGGCTCGTTGTGTTCGCCGGCCTGGATGACATGGTCGTGGAGGGTGTCGCCGCGGGAGCCACGGGCTGGATCGCCGGGTTGATCAACGCCTTGCCGAAGGAATCTATCGCCCTCTTCGATGCCGCTATGGCGGGAGACGCCGAGCGGGCCTTCGAGATCTATCGTTGGTTCCTGCCGCTGCTGCGGCTCGACACGCTTCCCGAGTTCGTGCAGCACATCAAACTAGTTCAAGCACAAGTCGACATGGGCTCGGAGACGGTGCGCCCACCTCGGCTGCCGCTTCCGCCGAGCGTGCGAGAAGCAACCATCAAGCTGACGCAGGAATCTCTGGCCAACCGACCGTCGCTCGGGTAGAGGCGAAGATGCCGACAATGGAAGAAGAAAGGGTCCTTCTCGTCACCGGCTCGTCGAGTGGGCTGGCTGGGTGCTGCGTTGATCGAAAATTTCGCGAAGAAAGGCTTCGGCGTCGTCATCAACTACATCCTCGACGACCAAGCGGAAGAGTTTTATCGAAAACTTGCCGCGGACATCGACCAGTCGAAGCTGATGAAGTACAAAGCCGACGTGGCCAACCGCGAGCAGGTCAAGAACATGTTCGATGCGGTCATCGACAAATTCGGCAGAATCGACATTCTCGTCAACTGCGCTGGAATCAACCGGGACGCGCCTTTTTTGGAACTGACGGACGCCAACTGGGACGCGGTGGTCTCCGCCCACCTCAAAGGTCACTTCGTCTGTAGTCAAGAATACGCTTTCCACAATACCTCCCGGCAAGGCGCGATCATCACCATCGGAGCTGCTTGCGGATTCGCAGGTCGGAAAAACGGCGCCAACTTCTGCAGCGCCAAGAGCGGCATCATCGCCCTGACCAAATGTATGGCGCGGGAGCTCGCTCCCCGGATTCGGGTGAATTGTCTCGTGCCAGGATCGGTGAAGACGCGGGAAGTCATCGACCGTTACAAGCTGGAGACGAAAGAGGGCCTCGAAAAAGAACTGGCGAGCCTACCAATGAACCGCCTGGGCGAGTTCGAAGACATCATCAAGATGGTCGAATGCATGATCGACGCCGAGTACACGACCGGTGCGAACTTCTTCGTAAACGGCGGTCAATTCATGCATTAGTGCTGTCGATCGAAGTCAATGGTCGAAACCAGGGCGGCCGCGGAGGACTGGGACGCTTCGATAGTCGAACACGAGGAGATCCTGCGGGCCATCGAGAACAAGATTACGAACGAGGTCTCGAGGTACCCAATAAGAACCGCCTCACGACGTCGCGGTCGTCGCAAAAGGAGACTGAACCCCACGATGCCTAAGATTTGCAAATTCGTTTCGATTCTTGTCTTGATTGGCTGTTCGTCGTGCGGCGGACGGGACTCTCCCGTGCTACCGGACATCGACATCTCCGGCTCTGAAAACGGTATCGTCCCTCTGCCCGAGGACGTGGACGAAGTCTTCAGCGTCTTCGATCGATATACGAAAGTCGTAGCGCCCAATGGCAAGCCCATCCACATCGTGATCGAAGAGGGCTACACGGACACGCAGGCCGTTCACTCGCGGAGGGTCCTCGCCCAACATCTCACCGACGTGCCAGGGTCCCGCTACGGGAGCGACAAGTCCGCCATCGCCAACGCCATTGCGGAGCGGAGTGCCGTGCTGGCCTTGTTCTACAGCACCGAGTCCATGCGAAGCGCTGCGGCCCGCCCGTTCTTCGACTCCGGCGTCCGTACGCAGGACCTACGAGGCTACGAAACGATCCTGGAGGGCACGCCGGAATACATGGACAACGAAGACCCCACCCGGAATGCCTCTTACGAGGAGACCCTGCATTTCGTCCAGGCCCATGGTATCGATCCCGCGGATCCGGTGCTGACCTCGGCCCTCGACAACGCGTTCAAAAACGCGAAGGAGAAAGACATCTACAAGCTGGACGACGACGAGACCCACGAGTACTTCATTTGCGGCCTAGAGCCGCCTTCCTCTGATTCGTGTAGTTCTTGTCTTCAGGTGGCGCCGTTGCCGTTAGAGCGAGGGCGTAAAAGATGGCGATCTCGGAATCATCAGGAAACTGCGCGTGCAGGTCGGCCATCACCCGCTCGAACGCTTTTTCCCTCGCGGGATAATCCGGCGGTTCGGGGCCGACGAATATTTTCGACACAGCGTCGATATGTCCCTTCTCTTGGGGCGTCCCACCTCCGAGAGCTACGGCCTTTGCCGTCGCGCGCTTGCCCTTCTCGTAGTTGGGAGTTCCCGGCCAAAGAGGATGAACGGCCGTCATCGCAACTCCCCAATGCGCCATCGCGCACTCGGGGTCTGCTTCCGCGATCTCCAGGAAGGCCGCTTCCGCCGCCTCGTACCAGAAAGAATGAAGCAGCGCCATCGCCCGGTTGAAGCTCGATCGAATCTCGGGAGCGCACGAAGTCTGAAAGGACACTTGTCCCAATTTCTCCTCGTGCGAGTCTTGCGCAACCCCAGGACTCGTGAGCGAGGCAACCAACACCAAAAGAACCGAGTACGTTCTCGTCACGCTTCCTCCTTGAATCGAGCTTTCGTCGAATCCAGCATTATATCGTCGAGGCCAGCGAAACGGCCGCGTCTTGAGCCTTCTCATACAGTGAAATAGAATGCTCGCGGCCCGCGCAGAGCGATCGAGCCAGCTCATGCTGCTCCGCGTGTCTCCAATGGACGGAGACCTCAGCCCGGACCGGAGAGTTGTATAACGGTGGGGGTGACGGACTGGAGTAGCGGTCGGGCGCTTTCCCGCGCCAATGGGGAAGCCGAAAAAGTACCTAGAAAGGACCGGGGAGTGACGAATCGTCTTCGGTTTGCACAGAGCGGACCGGCGAGGTCACGATAGGACCCTGTTTGCCGTAAATCTCCATCCGCATCCCGAGCCCAATCCAGCGTGTCTTGAGCATGCAGCCCCCGTAGCTGGAGCCGCAGAGGTTCGCTTCGGCAGGCTCGGCGAAAAACTGTCCACCTTGAACGATGACTTTAGCCTCCCAGGGACTGAGGATGGTCAATCGGTAGAGGGTGTTGCACGTCTGAACCTTCAACCGCGTGAGAGGCTCCAGCTGGCTCAAGTCCATACCGTCGCTCTCGTCGGCCTCCTGGCGAAAGCCGTCGAGCGTGCAACGCCGCGGCAGCCAGCGCTCGTCGCTTTCCGTCGGAGCTTTGGTGTCGCTAACTTTCAGACGGTCGCTCAATTTTGGACCCACGTGTGTGCTCATAGCTCGAGATAGACGATGTCTCATCGTCGCCCTTCGGCCTAGTATCTACCTTTTGCCTCCTGTGTTCAACCGTCTCACTTGCACCAGTCGCAGGGCCCCGCATGGGTTGACCCCGACGCAAATAAGCATCATCCTTCCTCGTCTGAAGAACTTTCGGTGTCCCGATAGATGACACCCATTCCACCCGCACCGATCTCTTTGGTGACACGGTAGTGCAGGAGCGATTCACCGATCGTTCGAGAAATACCCGATGTTTCAAATTCGAGAAGCCGTCCGTCGGCGGAGTATATGACGTGATGCCTGACGGCCAGAGCTTCGTCATGATCGATGACAGCGAGGCGGCGCCGCCACCGACTCAGTTGGTCCTCGTTCAGAAACTCGACTGGCGGGTCAAGAGACCGGGGTAGCCACCTCCCCAGTGGCCCTTTCCCCCGACGGCCGGAGCATTGCATTTATTAGCGAGAGAAACGGCACGACGCAAGTGTTCGTTCACCGTCTCGGTGAGATGACGACCGAGTCGGTTCCCAATACCCACCACGCTCGCAGCGTTTTCTTTTCGCCGGACGGAGGGTCGCTGGGTTTCTACGTGACCGACGGCTCGCGCTCACATACTGGTTCCCTCAAGAAAATCTCTCTACCGAACGGAGCCCCAGTGACGCTTCACGAGGGCACCGTTGTAGGCGCGAACTGGGAGCTTGACGGGTCCATTCTGTTCGGAAGCTACGCTGGAGTCTCGAAGATCGCGTCATCAGGTGGCGAAGCGACGCAGGTCGCGATCGTCGATGGAGCTTTCTACTCTTCACCGCAGCTTCTTCCCGGTGGCAGCGCTCTTCTCTTGACCATCGACCGCGCCGGCCGAACGGATATCGCAGTCTTACCCGAGGCAGGGCGAGAGGCGAAGGTGCTGGCGGAAGGTGCTCAAGCACGCTACCTGCACACGGGTCATATTCTGTTTTATCGCGAAACGTCTTTGTGGGCTCTCCCGTTCGACGCCGAGCGTCTCCAAGCGACGGGCGACGCCGTGCCGGTTCTCTCTAACCTTGGTGATGATCGTCCGAGTCCTTTCTTTTCCGCTGATAGAAACGGAAATCTCGTCTATATACCTGAGTCGGCGACGCCGAGCCGCGATGGGCTATTCGTGTGGGTCGCCCTGCACAGAAATTTCATTTATCGGCTGTGCGGATACACGATGTGTCTCTGTATTGTTCTCATTGCCGTCTATAAGCTATTCATCGACAGTCACGGCTATCCTGTTGAAACTATCCAACCCGTCTTTTGGTTAGAATCGCTCGCAATCGTCGTTTTCGCAATCTCCTGGCTCACGAAGGGTGGAATATTTCTGAAAGACTGAGAAGTGCGTGTCTCTTCCGTGAACTCGAATGTGCGAGTTCTGACGGAGCTGCAAATCGGCGGCCGCTTCCAGGTCGGCGAATCCGCGACCTTGTTCACGATCCGGAGGGTGGGCGACAGCTTCAGCCTAGCTCTAGCCTCTAGCCGACTACGCGGTGACGCCGGACGGCCAGCGCTTCCTGGTCAACCAAGCACAAGAACCAGCCGTCGATCCTCTCAAGGTTGTCTTAAACTTAAACTGGACCGCGGAGTTGCGGACCCGGTAATGTGCCATCGTCGGTATCGTCGCCCGAGACGCCAGTCCCACCGATCGAGCAACTCACCTGCGACGATCTCCAGTTGCCCACCGCACCCGATCGTCGTACCATCGCCGCTCTGACATAGCATGCTGAAGAAAGTGCGTCTCGACGGAGTGGGAGCGGTGACGATCATCGACACCGATCACCGCGAAGGCAGCTGGGACCGTGGCGCCAGCTGGGGGCCCGGCGGCGATATCGTGTTCGCGGGGGGGCGTCTTAGCGAGCTCATGAAGGTTTCCTCGGATGGTGGGACACCGGAAGTTCTGACGACGCTCGATGCAGACAGGCGTGTAGCAGAGCCACCGCTATCCTCACATCCTGCCGAATGGCGAGGCCGTGCTCTTCCTCGCATGGACGGGCGGGAGCATGGATGACGCCACTTACATCGAAACAAACTCCGACACTGGGCGTGACATCGGAGTGCTGTCCGTCGGGGACAATACGTTCCGTGAACTGTTCGCTACTGAGTTCACCGAGGATGGTCCGGCGGTGTCCCCCAATGGGCGTTTCATCGCGTTCTCATCAACAGAATCGGATCGCGGCGAGGTTTACGTCACGTCAGCCCGTTTCCGAATGTGGCGGAGAACCGCTGGCAAATCTCGCGTGACGGAGGTCTCTTTCCCGCGTGGTCACCCGACGGCAAAGAGCTCTTCTTCTTGAACGAAGGTGCGATGATGGTGGCGCGCATCGACGAGGAACCGAGTTTTACATGGGACACACCACGAGTTCTGTTCGAAGGGGACTACGTCTTCCAGGATACTTTCGGCCGACCGTACGACGTCGCACCGGACGGCCAGGGCGGTTCTTGATGATGAAGCGGGTCGATTCCGCTCCGAGACGAAATATCCACATCGTCCTGAATTGGGACGAGGAACTCGAACGCCTAGTTCCCACGAACGACTAGCATCGTTTCATCCGGCACCCCACTCGGTGAGGCGCAGCGGACCCAACCGGGCGCGATCCGCGTCGCCATTTTTTCACGAAAACCGTGACAAAAAAGGGAATCCGACGCCTTTCCATTTCGGGGCTCTGTCTGACACAATGCTCCTGGGAAACATGGCTAATTCCACTCCGAGTCGGGTCGACCTCACGAACAAGTTTCCCGTCCGAATTCGCTCGATCTTCAACACCGACAAGGGCACACTGCTGAACCTGTCCTCGACTGGCGCCTACATCGCGACACCCATGTTGCTACTGCCCCAAGCTCAAATCAAACTCCAGATCGTGCTGCGTGAGGAGAAGCGTTGGGTCGAGGCCGAGGCCGTCGTCGTCTGGGAGAATCGTGGCACCGGGGAACGGCGCGACAGCCTGCCACCGGGCTACGGGTTGCGCTTCCTGGACTTGCCGGCGGAGACGCGCTCGGTCTTCCAGACACTGCTCACAAACGATGCGCCAGCGCCGGTTCCCGCACTGGCGGCTCCGGAAGCCGAGGCAGCCTCCGCCCACCACTCGGAGCCCGATGGCCCTCCCTATCGGCTACGCGCCGATGTCGTGGAAGCACACACGCCAGAAAAGCAAGCCGGTATTTTCGTGCTCTCCTACGACCGCACCCAGGAAGCCCGCGTCGGGAGGGCGGACGAAGATTTGCGGTCTACCATCGCTTCGTTCGAGGGCGAGTACGGCTACTTCTATTGCGAGACGATCGAGAATCTCGAAGAGCGTTACGCCCGAGAGTGTGAGCTGTTCCATCGCCTCGGCGGTGATCACTTGCAGCTCGATAACGCGGAGCACCCGGCCGCGCCGGAGGGCTCGGACCTCAAGTGTCCCGTCTGCGTGTCCGAAGAAGCGACCTGACAAACAGCGCACTGACATGCCGCCTATTTCTGCGAGCGGCCGAAACGGAAGGCCTCACTCCTCTATCATGACCGCCATCCCGCTCGCGACTTGAGTGGCGCCTTCGACATCATCAACGCCGAGAACAACATCGCCGCGGACAGTGACGTAAACGCAATCGATATTGATCCCCGCCTCCGACATCACGAGCGCCACGTCGCCCAACGTGCCCGGCTGGTCCAGAATGTTCACCACAACAACTTCGCGCTTGCTGTAGGGAATACCGGACTCCTCGAGAGCGGCAGCAGCCGCTTCGGTATCGCTCGCTACAAAATGCACGACGGTTACCCCGCGGCCGCTCCGGGCTTCGATCGCGTCGAAGTTGACGTTGGCATCACCGATCACGGAACCTAGCCAGGCAAGCGAGCCCGGCTTGTCTTCGAGACTGACCTGAAACTCAATAGGCATGCCCTTGTCCCCCGATCCTCACAGCGTTGTGTCACATTAACATCGAAACGAGGACAAGGGCAGTGCCAATACGTTGCGGAATACAGAGGAGCATAAGTGCCCAAAACAGTCGGGGTTCCCTTTCCGTAGACTTCGATTGGCGCACGTACTTGAAGCATTTGGCGGGCTGGCGAGACTCGAGCTCGCGACCTCCGAAAGATAGCACCGGCTCCCGACGCGCCTACACAGTTGAGAGTGTCCCCTGGTTGCCCGCTACCCACCGTTGTCGTAGCATTGATGCCCTGAAATGTCACTGTCACCCGGCCACAAACTCGCGCACTACGAGATCCTCGAGCCCATTGGCAAAGGCGGGATGGGTGACAGGTCTCGATGGACGATGCCTTTTTCGTGGGCCGCTTCCAGACCTTCGGCGATCTGCATAAATAAAGTTAGCGCTTCTTCGATGGGAATCGGACCTCTCGCGATGCGCTCCGCGAGCGTCTCCCCTTCCACGAGCTCCATGACGAGGTATCACGATGCAGCTCGTTCGGGGAAAGACCTTGACTGAGCTTCTGCCTAGAAACGGCTTTCCGCTGAAGAAATTCTTCGACCTCGCGATTCCACTTACAGACGCCGTCGCAGCGGCCCATCAAGAGGGCATCACCCACCGCGATCTCAAGCCGGACAACATGATGGTGGGCGACGACGGACGTGTGAGGGTGCTCGACTTCGGGCTAGCGAAACCGATGAGTGGGTTCGTGGGCGGCAACGCCGAGAGTGCCCTTCCCACGGCGGCAACGACGGCGGAGGGCGTGATTATCGGAACGCTGAACTACATGTCCCCCGAGCAGGCACAGGGCAAGGCGGTGGACGCGCGCTCGGATATTTTCTCGTTGGGCGTGGTTCTCTACGAGATGTTGACGGCGCGGCGCCCTTTCGGAGGGGACACGCCGGCCGAGGTGCTGTCCTCCCTAAGTGGTCGCTGGGGAAGGTTAGCCTGGGAAATGACCACGGACGGCTCGTATCTCTACTTCGCCTGGCAGGCAGATATCGGCGACATCTGGGTTATGGATATCATAACGGACGAGCAATGATCGGTCGCACTCTTTCCCAATAAAAGAGTCGAGTCATGCCAGACCAAATCGAAGAGCTCATGGCGCGTGCCTATGCTTTGGCGCGGAGCGCCGTCGCCCACGGTAATCACCCCTTCGGGGCGCTGCTGGTCAAAGACGGCGAGATACTCGTCGAGGCAGAGAACGAGGTCGTGACGACACGAGACGTCACGCGGCACGCCGAGACGGCACTCGTCGCCAAGGCGACGATGGAGCTCGACGGGAAGACACTCGCAGCAAGCACCCTCGTCACGAGCACGGAGCCTTGCATCATGTGTTGCGGCGCCATCCATTGGGCCGGCATCGGCCGCATCGTCTTCGGCGTCCGCGCCCAGCAAATGGTCCGGACCTTTGACGGCGAGTATCGCGGCATCCCGTGCCGCGACGTCTTCGCACGCATCAACCCCGAGGTCGAGATCAATGGCCCCGTCCTCGAGAACGAAGGACTCCAGACACACGCCGAGTTTTGGCCTGAGTTCCTCGGACGCTAGCAAACAGCCGCTACGTTTACTTCTCCCGGGAGGAGAACGTGGGCGACATCTGGGTCATGACTTCGTCACGTATGAACACGACTAATCGGAGAAAAGCCATCGTTCACTTACTGCTGGAAACGAGCTTTTCGAGCTCCGGCAGCCAATTCACGATGACGTGGAGTCGGGGTGGAGGCGCGTCGTCGGCGCGTCTCATCATGACGAAGCGCTTACCGTCCGGGGAAATGTCGAAGCTCCTTGGTTCGTACCGGTCGTCGAACAAGGCCACGGGGGCGGAGATTTGGAGCGCAGGCTCCGTTTGAAGGATCCGGACGGCCATCACTTTGCCATCGGTGCTCCGGTAGAAAAGCTCGCGGCCGTCCGGTGCCCAGAGAGGCTCGTCACCGCCGTTCGTCGAGATTTGACTGCGCCGTTCTCCCTCGGGAAACTCTTGCACGTAGACTTCCGCTCCCGTTCATGAACGCGAGCCAACGGCCATCCGGGGACAGTCTTGCGTTGCCGTCCCTCCCCAGCGAGACCACGACGAGGCGTGATTTGAGCTCCTCCTCGAAAGACAACGACCAAATTTCGCCGGAGTTGTCCGTAGAGGTCCTATAGTAAACAATCTGTTTCCCGTCGGCCGACCAAGATTGCGGCACTTGATATCGTTCTGTCGGAAGAGGTTGCTCCGCCTCGAGGGTAGAGCCTACCTGCTTCAAAAAGATATTCCCTCGACCTCCCGCTCTGTCTGATGCGAACGCAATGCGATTGCCGTCGGGCGACCATATCGGGGAAGCGTTGTTGCCTGTCGATGTCAAACGCTCCAGAGCCTGGCGCTCCGTATCCAGAATCCAGATGTCGCTTCGTTCTCCTTGAACTCCCACCGCGACACGTCGTCCGTCCGGCGACAAACGGGCTGAGAGAAACGCGCGCTTGTAGTGACTCAAAGGTTGTTCCTCGCCGTTCCGGTCTACCCATACGAGCACGCGCTCATCGCTCCCGCGGCTCGAGACGTAGACGAGGGAGCCGGATGCGGAGAAACGGACGGCCGCCTCTCCGATATTCGAGTTGTAGCTCACGTGCTCGAGGAGGGGCACGGCCGGTCCTGTCAGCTCGAGCTTGTCTCGATCGAACGGCGCCACCAAAACGACTCCCGCGCGCACCCACGCGAGATGGCCGCTCGACAAATACGTGGGACGGGTACCACCTTCGACCAGAACTTTCTGCTCGCCCGAGGCCAGAGAGAAGGCTGCGATCGTGGCTTCGTCAAAGCTCCCCTCGGTCTCGATGGCAAAGAGGACCGTCCCGCCGTCGGGAAGAACGTCTGGAAACCGATGGCTCTGCTCTCCGCGCTCGCTGTCGGGCGTCGTGATACGCTCGGCGGCGGCACCACTCGGCGCGATCCGCCACAGGCCCTCGCGGACGCCCGCGTTGTAGATGATGCTTCCGTCCGGCCCCCAGGTCATACCCCGCACGCGCCCGACGACCGCATTCTCGAGGGGAAGAGGTGGTCCTCCCTGAAGGGACATTCTCTTCAATTGACGCTGCTGAGCGAACACGAGCCAGCGGCCGTCGGGAGAGAAAACGGGATGGTACGCTCCGTTCGTACCCTCTAGCTCTAGGGGCTCGAGGCTCGCCAGGCGACGCAGCATGAGCCCGGTCCCACCCTCGTAGACCACCGAGCTTCCATCGGGCGACATGGCTATGCTTGAACTTTGGCGTTGCGCCCCATTCTCCGCGATGTCGATGGCGAAATGGATCGTGGGCGCATCCGCACGCGGTGCTCGAAAAAACCGAGCTCCGCCGAACGCGCCGAGCACGAGCGCTCCGATGGCTAGAAGCATCGTTCTACGGGAGCTGGCCGGTGCAGAACGTCTGTCCTCTACTACCGCGCCCACGGTCGACGGCTCCGAAAGCAGCTGGCCGAGCTCCACGCGCAGGTCCCACGCGTCGCGAGCCCTCTGGCGCAGATCCTTTGTGAGACAGCGCTTCAAGAGTCTGAGGAGCGATGACGGCGTCTCGCCCGGCAGCTTGTTCCAGTCGGGCTCGTGATGAACGATGGCCGCGAGGGTATCGGTGACCGTGTCTCCGTGGAAGGCCTTCGTCGCAGTGAGCGCTTCAAAGAAGACGCAGCCGAAGGCCCAAATGTCTGCGCGGCGATCCACCCGACGCCCCCGCGCTTGCTCTGGGCTCATGTACGAAGCCGTTCCGATGATCGCGCCGAGCGCCGTTCCCTTGGTCAGCGTCGGAGACTGCGAGGAATCCGGCGCGGCGTCGTCGTCCGCTCCGAAAGCTTTGGCGAGACCGAAGTCGAGAATCTTTGGCTTTCCGTCGGGCCCAATTTTGATGTTCGCGGGCTTCAGATCTCGATGGATGATGCCTTTTTCGTGCGCGACCTCGAGACCCTCGGCAATCTGCAGCAGGAGCGGGATGGCTTCATTGACGGGAGACCCGCGGCGATGCGCTCCGCCAACGTCTCGCCCTCGATGTACTCCATCACGATGAAATCGACGCCGTTCTGCTCGCCCACGTCGTAGAGAGTGCAGATGGACGGATGGTTGAGCTGCGAGATGGCCTTGGCTTCACGTTCGAAACGGGCCTTGCGCTCGGGACTCCCGGCGAGATGCTCTAGAAGGACTTTGATATGGCCACGGTTCGGTCGAGGCGGGTGTCGTTGGCCTTGTAGACCTCACCCATGCCACCTGCGCCTATCGGCGAGAGGATTTCATAGGGGCCGAGGCGGGTTCCGGAGGCGAGCGCCATGGCTAACTGTACTGATAATGTTGAAATTTAGCGAGAAGCGACCGGCGAGCTCCAGGCGGACCTCGTTGAGAGATGCGCGCGCCACGAGATTTCTGCCATCCCTGCAACTTGGTCCGGAACGAGTTCAATCGCAACGACGTTGGCGACCATTTAGCCTGAGCTTGCCTTGGAGGCACTCGAGTCTTTCGATCGATGCCTCCGTGTCGTCAACGACACAAACGCGAGGCGCTACGAAAACGGGTCTACCATTTCCACTCCGGCTTTATCGAAGTCGCTCCGATTGCGCGTGGCAAGGGTGAGCTGATGAGCAAGTGCGGTAGAAGCGATTAGACTATCCTTGATCGGCATGGACCGCCCCGCAGCGCGAAGGTCAGCGAGAAGCTCGGCCCATCGTAAACCGACGCTAGCGTCCCACGAGACGCATTGGATGCGCCGGACTCCCTCATCAAACCAAGTCTCTAGCTGATCACGCCGTTTTCCTTGCGCCAGAAGCAGAATGCCGAACCTTATCTCGCCGACAATGATCGGATCGACGGCGATTTCAAGCTCATGACTTCTCAACCACTGTACGACCGCTGGATTCGGGTCGGGCTTGGTGGGCTCACTCAGTACGTTTGCGTCGACAAGGTAGCTCACAGGGTGTCTGTAGACTCGGATTCGATCGGAACGAAAAAGCCCTTGACCGGACAAGCCAGAAGCCAGTCCACAACGCCTTCGTTACACGGCGCTCGCCTCGTTAATCGGTACTCCCCGCGATCGATGCGTTCGATTTCGAACTCTTGCCCGGCCTCTATATCGTCTTGCTCCCGAATCTCAGCTGGGAGAACGATCTGACCCTTCGTCGAAATCTTAGTCTTCATCTGGGTAAGATACTATCTTACCCATCGATTGTCAAGCGTGTGCATAGATAGTATGCTATTAAGCGCTTATAGTATGATGCCGCAGAGGGTAGAATGGGAACCGTTCGAAAAACGATAACGCTCACGGAGAAGCAGGATGAGTGGGTTAAGGCCCAGATAGCGAACGGGGATTACACAAACGACAGCGAGTATTTTCGGGACCTAGTACGCCGCCATCAGGAACAAGACGCAAAGTCAAAGACGCTGAAGGACGCGATTCTGGAAGGACTGGAGAGCGGCGTCAGGGAAAAAACCGTCGGCGAGCTATGGGCGGAAGCTGAAGCTCGGTACAAGACGCGGGAAGGCTAAGTATCAATTCTTGCTGAGAATCCCGGGCTCGTCAGACGTGCCGAGCCGTTCGCACCAGACCTCAGGCGCTTCGAGCACCGGGCGAAGGTCAACGCGAGAACTGCCATAGGTAAGGCTGCATGAGCCGCGCGTATCGCGAACGCACGCACGAGCCAAAAAAAGACCCTGCCAGGGAGGTCTACGCCTAGTTTTCTCGTCCCTTGTTAACAGAAGGGAGAGAAATTGGGACACGACCAACGCTTCAAGGAGTTCCTGCACGCGTTCCTGCAGGATTTCTTGAAGCTGTTCTACCCTGACGTCGAGGAGCGACTCGACTTTCACGGCATTGAGTTCCTCGACACCGAGGTCTTCACAGACCTTTACGACGGCAGTCGGCGTGAGGCCGATGTCGTGGCAAAGTTGCGCACGCATGACGGAAAGCCGGAGCTCGTTCTGATTCACATCGAGGTCCAGGCTCGCACGGAGCCGGACGTGAACGAGCGCATGTTCGAGTACTATTCCTTGCTCCGCGCGCGGTACAAGTTGCCGATCTTCCCGATCGTGGTATACCTTCATCGGGGGAAGGAGGGGCTCGTGATCGAGGAATACCACGAGTCGCTCTTCGAGGTCGAAATTCTCCGGTTCCGCTACGGGAGCGTTCGGTTGGCGCGGCTGAATGCGGAGGATATCTTGAAAGAGGCGGTCCGGTCGGCGCCGGCTTGGCGGCTCTGATGAACAGGTCGGCTCGATCGCGAAGCCGCAGTCTCGAGTCACTTCGGGTCTCGATGCTGTGGAAGATAGTAGAGAGTGCACTCGACGAAACCAAACAGCTCCTGCTGATCGACCTCATTCAGACGTACTTCACGCTAACTGACGAGCAGATGGAAAGATATCAGCGACTGGCCTCGAGAAAGGAGAATCGAAAAGTGCAGGATGTAGATTTGACGTGGTCTGAAAAGCTCGAGCAGAAAGGTCTCGAAAAAGGTTTCGAGAAGGGGCGCGAGGAGGGACTGGTCACGGGCAAACGCGAGGCTGTCTTGAGGCTTCTGACAGCGAAGTTCGGCGCACTTCCCCAGTCGACCAGGAAGCACATAGGGCGTATCGATTCCGCCGACGAGCTCGACGGTTACCTCGATCGCGTTCTCGTGGCTAGCTCTCTAGACGACATGAAACTCGACACTTGAGCTTCGACGGCGTCTCCGCTTAGGTTAGGTAAGGCCAGTAAAAAGATCGACTGGGTTTCGTCCCTCGAGGAGCGGACCGTGCAACGACTGGCTATTTTCAACCACAGCTCACTCGCCCCGAGCACGTTCCCAACGCCGCGAGACCAGCGAAGCCGCAGCTCGACTCCGGGGTTGAACATCCGCTGACACCGGCATATCGTAGCTCCTCACATGACTCCCGGAACGAAGCTCGCGCATTACGAGATCCTCGAGCCCATCGGGGCTGGAGCCATGGGAGAAGTGCACCTTGCCCGGGATACCAGGCTTGGCCGGCTGGCCGCCATCAAGACGCTTCCCACCGAGCTCGCCGCCGACCCGTGTGCGGCGATTCGAGCAGGAAGCGCGCGCGGCATCCTCGCTCAACCATCCCAACATTGTGCACATCTACGACGTCGGAACTCACGAGGGCGTCCACTTCATCGCCATGGAATATGTCGAGGGCCAGACGCTTCGCGAGATCCTCGAATCCGGAGCGCTCGTCCCCGAGCGGCTCCTCTCCTATGCGCGCCAGCTCGCCGAGGGACTGGCCAAAGCGCACGGCGCGAAGGTGGTCCATCGGGATCTGAAGCCCGAGAACGTGATGGTGACGACGGACGGCTACGTGAAGATCCTGGACTTCGGTCTAGCGAAGCTCTACGCGGACGTCGTCGACGGACAGACCGAAGCGCCGACGCTCGAGCGGGCGGGAACTACGCCCGGGACGGTTCTGGGAACGGCGGGCTACATGTCGCCGGAACAGGCGAGAGGGCTCACCGCCGATTACCGCGCGGACCAGTTTGCATTTGGTGCGATCCTTTACGAGATGGCGCAAGGCGGGGGGCCGCGTCCGGATCACCGCCCAGCTCGTGCACGTTCAGGATGGCTATCCCCTCTGGTCGGAGCGTTTCGATCGGGAGCTCGACGACGTTTTTGCCATTCAAGAAGAGATTGCTTTGGCTATCGCCGACAAGCTCCGCGTCGATCTCGCCGCGAGCGCGAGAGACTCTCTCGCCAGACACGGCACGGCCAATCTCGAAGCCCACGACGCTTACCTGCTCGGACTTCATGAGCTCAACCGCCGCACGACACAAAGCGTCGAGCACGCGATTCAGCATTTCGAGCGCGCCGTCGAGCTCGATCCGGAATTTGCAGAAGCCTATGCGGGGCTCGCAGATGCGCTGTCTCAGGCTGCGCTCTGGCTCAGCACGCTGCCGGACAGCGCGGGCTCGAGTCGCTCAAAAAGAGCCGCCGAACGAGCCGCCGCATTGGACCCGAACCTACACAGCGCGCACACGTCTATCGGATATTGCCGGCTGCTCGAGTGGGACCTTGCGGGTGCGGAGACCGCCTTCGCGCGATCGCTAGAGCTCAGCCCCAACTATACGAAAGCGCTTCAGTGGCAGGCACACGTTCTCATAGCCAAAGGTGAGTACGAGCCATCTCGCGAATCGTTCCGCCGCGCTCTCGAATGCGATCCGCTCTCGATCCTTGTGAGGAACGAAGCAGGTTGGCCTTATCTCTTTATGGGGCGACACGCGGAGGCCGTCGACCATTACAAAGGTGTTCTCGAGGACGACCCTTCGTTCGGCCTGGCGCACTACAACCTTGGGAACAGCTACGAAATCGCTCGGCAATACGACGCCGCGATCGAGTGTTACGACCGGGCGATCACTATCATGGGTCGCTCTCCCCTAATCCTTCTGTGGCTGGCGCCCGCTCATGCGTTGGACGACCAAATGAGCGAAGCCCTGACGATTAAAGAGGAGCTTCTCGAGCTTGCGGGTTCGTCCGACGGGATGTTTCTGTTCCTTGCGGTTGTGTGCGATGCCATGCACGAGACAACAGAAGCTCTCGACTGGCTCGAGCGCGCCTTCCAGGAGCGGAACCCCTGGCTGGTGTTCGTGGTAGCTGGCAATAGCATTCTGCCGTTCGACAACATTCGAGACAAGCCTAGATTTCGCGCGATTATGAAGAAAGTGACGGCCGCGCAGCCGGCACGCAAGGGCGCGGGATCGTCGGGCGAGACGAGTCGCTCACCGTCCTGAGCGAAGCTCTCAAAAGCACCTCCGAGCGCGGAGTCCTGGCGACGGTGTCAGGCGAGCCAGGCATTGGAAAGACGACCCTCGTCGACGCGTTCTTGAAAGATGTGGACGGCGCCGCGATCGGGCGCGGCCGATGTTCGGAGCGACTCGCGGGCACGGAAGCTTACCTCCCGATTCTCGAATGCCTGGAAAGCCTGGAAGCTTCGAGCGAAGCTACCGCTGCCCTGCTCGCCCGTGTGGCGCCAGGTTGGAAGCAACAGCTCGAGGGACATTTCGACGCGTCCCTCGTTCAGGAAAAGCTCAAGCGTGAGCTGAGTGCTTTGCTTCACGAGGCGTCGCAATCGCAGCGCGTCATCTTGGTCCCGGAAGACGTGCAGACGGTTCTCTCACGAATGAGCTTCCCCAAATAGCGTAGGGCTTCTGACTCACGTGAGTCACGGGGCGTCGGAGTTGAACACCTCCGCCCGGTGCCACTGGCATCCAAGCTTCAGACCCCGGTCGCGCCCGACGTTTCATTCATCAACCGAGCCCAGTGTAATCCGGCTTGGCACGTACGAAATCGTGGAGGCGATTGGACTCTCGAGGGAGAGACCCTGGCCGCGCGCCAAACGTCTAGCCGGCCGAGGTGCTCGGCGCCGCACAGGGCAGGCATCTTTAGCTCAAACCAAGTAGCACTTGATTCCTATCGCCGCGATCGCTAGATTCCTGCAATGCCACTATGTGCGGGCGGCATGGGCAAGGTTTACAAGGCTTTGAGATTTCCTATCCTTTCGAACAAAGGTGACTCATCCATGAAGTTCAAACTGCGTTCGCTGATTCTTGTCTATGTGGCCCTGCTCCCGATTTCGAGCCGGGCAGACGAGCGACCCAACATCGTGCTGATCGTGGGAGACGACGTCGGCTTTTCGGATATCGGCGCATTCGGCGGCGAGATCCGGACACCCAACCTCGACGCGCTGGCAAAGGAGGGCGTGCGACTGACCAATTACCACGCGGCGCCGACCTGCGGTCCATCGCGATCTATGTTGCTGACCGGCGTCGATCATCACCTGGCCGGATCCGGGGTCAATCGCGCCGGTCTTTTTCGACTGCCGGAACTGCAGGGACGGCCCGGATATGAGGGTTACCTCAATGACAGCGTCGTGACATTTGCGACCTTGTTGAAAGATGCCGGCTATCACACCTATATAAGCGGTAAATGGGATCCCGGCACTCGTCCCGGGCAGTTGCCAATCGATCACGGTTTCGAGCAATCGTTTGTGATGGCTGCCGGTGGTGCCAGCCATTTCGACGATATGGCTGGGTTAACCCGTCCGGTCGCGGTGGCGCCCTATTATGAGAACGATAGGAAAGTCGAAAAGCTGCCGGAAGATTTTTATTCATCCGAGTTCTACACAGATCGGATCATCGACTACATCGATAGTAACGACGATGGTCGGCCGTTCATGGCGTATCTGTCCTTTACCGCGGGTCACTGGCCGTTGCAGGTTCCGGATGACTGGCTCGACCGCTACGAAGACAAATACGAGGAAGGCTGGCGCGCGATAAGAGAAGAGCGCTTCAAGCGTCAAAAGGATATGGGCATCATTCCTGCTCACGCGCAATTGTCAGAAGGACACCCGGCGGTAAAGGACTGGGACACTCTATTGCCGGCCGAGCGGCAGGTCGAGTTGAAGCGCATGCGGATCTATGCCGCCATGATCGAGAACATGGACCATCATATCGGTCGGCTATTGGAGGCGTTGAAAGAACGGGATACGGAACGCGAAACGTTCATTATTTTCCTGTCTGACAACGGCGCCGAAGGCAATGCTATCGACGGGATAATGGACAACAAGTACTGGATCCCGTCCAACTTCGACAACCGGTTCGAAAACCTGGGACGGCAGGGCTCTTATGTGTGGCTAGGCCTCGGCTGGGGCGACGCGGCTGTCACTCCGTTCAGACTATTCAAGTCATACACGACAGCGGGCGGAATTCGGACGCCGGCCATTCTCTACAGCACGCACGGTCGAACCGACAACGGTATCAAGGATGCGATCGTTACGGTCAGAGATATTGCACCAACCATTCTCGAGCTGGCGGGCGTCGAAAAGCCGGAGGGCTCCTACGACGGCAAGACCGTCCATCGCATGTCAGGGAAGTCACTTCTCGATTACCTGGGGGGGCAATCGGAAACCGTGCACGATAATGAGCCGCTCGGTTGGGAAGTCTATGGTAGCCGCGCTCTGATCAAGGGAGAATGGAAGGCGGTCAGAATATACCCACCTGCCGGAAATGGGCAATGGGAACTGTTCAACATCAGGACAGACCCGACGGAAACGGCAAATCTCGCGGGCGACTTTCCGGACGTAATCGCCGAGCTCATCGCTGACTGGGACGCGTACGCAGAAGCGAACGGCGTTGCGGTTTTCGAAAGAGACGTGGGTTACGGCCGCTACTAGAACTATTTGGGATTCTCGATGGCGGCCAAATGGTCGAGAGGATGCTGCCATGTGAGCCCGGGGAAGCGCGCAAAATCGCGATCTGTTGTGATCCACGTGCAACCCGATTCGATCGCAAGAGCAGCAAACCAGGCGTCTGTGACGAGGTTGGCTTTCGCATTCGTGGTTTTGCAGAGCCGAACGAAGGACGACCAATGCCGAGTTGATGAGCGTATGACGCGGCAGTTAGGGTGCTCCTGTATCGATTCGGTGAACGCAATCGCCTCCCCGAGCACCGTAGGCTCTTTGAAGATTCTCGGATGCGTGGTGATGCGAATGACGCTTGTGAGCACCTGTTCGGAAATAGCGAAAGCTGTGCTCCCGTTCATCAAGTCTAGTAGCCACGCTCGGAACATGTCGTGTCGCTCCGAATCTCGTCTGAAAGAATAGATGAGGACGTTGACGTCTAGCAGGTTCACTCGCGTCCTTCCATGACGTCTTCGAGCCCGGCGTTCGAATCTAGATCTACGCCAGGGCGCAAGCCTCCTTTTCCCGAAACAGGGAGCGTGAAGCGCCGGGAGCGAGTCTTTTCTGGCGTGTCTCGATATGTGGCGAGTATCGCCTCGGTGATGGCCTCACCGAGCGAGATCCCTTTCTGCTGAGCTTTGTCCTTACATAGTTCCAGCGCTTCGTCTTGAATGTTGACGGTAGTTCTCATACTCGAGATTCTACCTAGTCTAGCATCAAGATGTCAATATATGATGCTGTGATGATGGCTACCATCTGTGGTCCGAGCGCTTCGACCGCGAGCGCTGAGATCCGCTCCGCGACCAGCCCTGCCTCCAAGCCGTTCTCTCACGGATGAGTATGCAGAGGTCACATTTGTCTTGTTCCTTCTTTTGATGCATATTAGAGTATAAAATGAGGATTTCTGAACATGACGAGGATTCAACCTGTACTAAATGAAGCTGAGGCGTCGCTGGTAAACCAGATGGCAGCCTTGACGGGCACGAAGCGCACGGATGTCATCAAGAATGCTCTCACGGTTTACCACTGGTTCATCAAACAAGCCATCATCGGTGCAAGCGTCGTCGCCCGCAAGCCCTCGGGTGAGGAGGTGGTCCTCGAGACAGCCGAGCTATCAGCGCTGGAGGGGCAAGCGCAGTTGCTGAGCCCAGCAGAACTGCAAGCTCTAGCCAAGAAGCTGGCGGCGGCCTCCGACCCAAAGGAAGCTGCCCGACTCAAGGAACGGTTGGCCCGTGGATTCTACGGGATCTGAACGGTGCCTCGCATTCGCCGGAAAAACCTCCCGCCGGCGCTGTTCCATCACTTGCTCGAGCGGATCCAGGAGCGTCAGATCGACGCTAGTCAGCTCGAGTTGCTGGCCGAGTGGCTGGATGGTGACCCGGAGGTTCCGGAAGGTCTCTGGTACAAGCAATTCCCTGGCATGACGGTTTGCGGAGAAGGTGATCTGATTCGGACGTTGCTCCTACCAGGGCAAGCTGCCAAGGGAAAACTGGTTTCCTGACTGAGGTCGTCCCAGACAGCGGAACGTGCTCCACCAGACGAGCTAGCCGAACCGCGTCGCTAACGATCCTCCTCGGTCGCGCCCAAGATCTCGTCGAGCTTTCCGATTTGCTCTTCGAGCTGAGCGGCGAGGCTCTCGTAGCGCTCGACAGCATCGCGGCCCGCACGTTGATCGGCGCGGTCCAGGTTCTGGTACAGATAGGAGATCTGATCCACGAGCATCGGCTGCGAGTAGCGCCGAGACACCGTGTTGAGCTCTTCGTCGATCTGCTCGAGAGCGGCTTTCTGCCCGTCCGAAGCGCTCTCGAGCGCTTTCTCGAGCCGCGAAGCCGCGAGCCGAGCTCGACTGAGTGCATCCCGTGCCTTCAGCGCCAAGCTCACCTGGCC
Source organism: Acidobacteriota bacterium (assembly GCA_004356105.1). GTDB lineage: Bacteria > Acidobacteriota > Vicinamibacteria > Marinacidobacterales > SMYC01 > SMYC01. The sequence continues at coordinate 46,303 of SMYC01000105.1, forward strand.
GGTGACATCTTCCGGTGAGACGTAGCCTTCTTTCACGATGCGGGGATCCATGAGGGCTTCGAAAGAGACCGTCTCGGTCCAGTCACCGACTTTGAGACGCGCCTGATAGGTCCCCGGCGCGGCCAAGGGGCCGCGGCGTCCGGAGCTCGAAGCATCGTCGTTCCATGGTCCCGCGTGGCGAAGATCCCACGTGAATCGGTGCATGCCCGCGCTCTTGTCGAGCTTGGCTGTACCCACACGTTCGAGCCGCCACTCGCGCATGCTCGCTTCCTCGGGCAAGACGTTGGTCTCACCGCTCGCGTCGCTAGAGAAGCTGCGCACGACCTGACCCTCTCCGTCGAGAATCTCGAGCTCGATCTCTCCCGTCGGTTCGCTCGCGAGATAGTAATCGATGTTAGCGCCAGCTTCGGGATATTGAGGCTCGTCGGGCGACATCACTGTGCGATTCCCGCGACGAGGCATCCGAAGCCGATAAGGATCTTTGACCGCGAAAAGGTGCGCGTCGGCAGAGGCGACACGCTCGTCGATCTCGTGCAGCGGCGTCAAATCGTAAAGGATCCAAAAGCTTCGTCCCATCGTGGACATCACAAGGTCTTTGTCGACGATTTTCAAATCTGTGATCGGCGTGACCGGCAAGTTCAACTGAAACGTCTGCCAGCTCTCGCCGTCGTCGAAAGAGATGAACATCCCGAACTCGGTGCCGGCATAGAGAAGCCCGGCGCGGTCCGGATCCTCGCGCACCACACGGACGGGATGATCGTTCGGAATGCCGTTGTCTCCTGTCGTGATGCGCGTCCAGGTCTCACCGTAATTCTCAGTCTTATAAACGTGAGGCTCGAAATCGCCCACTTGGTAACGAAGGATCGCCGCGTAGGCTTTCGACGGCATGTGCGGGGACACTTCGATATTCTGTACGCGTCCGTACGGCCCGATCCCGGGAGGCGTGACGTTCTTCCAGTTCTTGCCGTTGTCTCGCGTGAGATGGATCGGTCCATCGTTGGCGCCAACCCAAATGACGCCCTTCTCGTGCGGGGATTCTTGAATCTCGTAAATGACCGCGAAGTGCTCCTCGCCGGTCACGTCGATCGTGATGGGATCGCCGGAAACAACTTGGGTCTCTGATGTGAACGCGGTGAGATCCGGAGAGATGGTCTGCCAAACGCGCCCGCCATCCTCGGTCACGTGGACGTATTGCGACGTGTGGTACACGCGATCCGGGTTGTGCGGCGACACATGGATAGGCGCCACCCGCTGAAACCGATACTGAAGGTCTTTCGGGTTGTGCCCGTAGATGTTCCAGAAGCCTACATAATAATGTTGCTCCTGACCGGTGCGGCGATTGAAGATCCCAAATCGGCCTTTGCAATCCGCGTAGACGATGGCCGGGTCTCCCGGTTTCGGCACGGCGGGGCCGGTCTCGCAGCCTCCTTGCGCTTCCCAAAGCGCCGTGTGCCCGCCGGGCATGCTCCTCGGCGGTAGGCTCGGAACCGAAATCGTCGAGTTGTCCTGCTGGCCGGCATAGAGGCGGTAGGGAAACTCGTCGCTGATATCGACTTGATAGAGCTCCGCCGTGGGCTGGTTGTGCTGTGACGACCACGTCTTGCCACCGTCGAGGGTAACGTTCGCGCCTCCATCATTCGATTGGACGAAAATATCCGGGTTGTCAGGGTTGATCCACATATCGTGGTTGTCACCGTGCGGGGTGGAGTGACGGGTCCACGTGGCGCCCGCGTCCTCGGACTTGTAATAGCCCTCCGCCATTCCCCAAAGGATGTCCGGGTTTTTCGGATGCGCTTCGAGGTTGCAGTAGTAAAAAGGCCGATTCCGGATGGGTTGGAAGTCCGACACTTGACGCCAGCCGGCGCCGCGATTATCGGAGCGGTAGACGCCGCCTTCTTTTCCCGGCGCCTCGATGAGCACATAGACACGGTTGGGATCCCCCGCGGAAACCGCTAAATCTGATTTACCGCGAAGCCCGTTCGGCAAGCCGGTCGTCAAATGCTCCCACGTATCGCCGCCATCATCCGTCTTGTAAACGCCGCCTTCGTGCCCACCGCTGATGATGGTCCACGGTTTGCGCTCGACGCGCCACATGGAGGCATAGATCTCGTTCGGGTTGTCGGGAGCGAATTCCAGGTCGACAGCACCTGTCTCGTCGGAGACGTAAAGGACTAGCTCCCAGCTCTCGCCGCCGTCTTTCGAGCGATAGACACCGCGCTCGGGGTTCGCGGCGAACGGGTTGCCGATGGCCGCGACATAGACGAGGTTGTAATCGTCGGGGTGGATGAGTACGGCGCCGCTATTGCCCGTCTTCTCGAGCCCCATATGCGTCCACGTCTCGCCCGCATCGGTGGATTTGTAAACGCCTTTGCCGATGATGACGTTGCTGCGCAATCCGTCCGAGCCGGTGCTTACGTAAATAATGTTAGGGTTCGAGTCCGCAACACGGATCGCGCCGATCGATCCCGTGGCGAAGTAGCCATCGGAGATGGGATGCCAATGGATCCCGTTGTCCTCGGTCTTCCAGACGCCGCCGCCGACCGTTCCCATGTAGAAGGTGGACGGTTGCGCACGATGCCCGGCCACAGCCGTCACACGTCCGCCGCGGGACGGGCCCACCATCCGGTACTCTAGGCCTGAGAACAAGTTTTTGGGATACTCGGCCATCGCGGCCGGAACCAATCCCAAGACAGCCAAAGCCATCGCGATTTTCTTCATGACATGACTCCTAACGAAACCCCTCGCCGCGAAGGATAGTATCTAGCATGAAAGCATATGACAAACGCGGCTTTTTAAACCAGTGGAAGAATGGTGCTCAGCACGAGCACCTCCAATAGTCCAATCACCCCGATAACGACGAGGGCCAGAGACCAAGTGCGGAACGTCTCCGTCTCCGAGAAACCGCTCATCTTGCAAACGACCCAGAACCCGCTATCGTTCATCCACGAAACGATGCCGGAGCCGAATCCAATGGCGGCGTAGACGTAGATGCGGTGGTACGGCAAGGTCTCCGGCAACACGGCCGTCATCAAAGCTGCCGTCGTGATCATGGAAACCGTGCCCGAGCCTTGAGCGATCTTCATCACCGAGGCGACGGCGAAGGCGAGCCACAAATACGTCGCGCCGCTACCCCCGACGGCCCATTCACGGAGAATCGTATCGATGCCGATACGCGACAACATGCCGCCGAACGCACCACCGGCGCTCGTAATAAGAATGATGACGCCCGCGCTCACGATCGCAGGCTCGAGCGACTCGCTGAGCTCTCGAAACGTCAGGTCTCTTTGCCGCTTGAGCACCCACGCGGCGATGAGAGCAGCCGCAAGAAGTGCGAAGTTCTTGTTGCCGAAAAACGCGGTCCAAACCAAAAGCTCGCTCCACCCGACTACGCCCACAATGCTATGACCGGCGATCAACAGCACGGGGAGCAGCACGGGCAAAACCGACACCCAAAGCCCCGGCAGAACCGGTTCCTCACGCGCTGGTTCGGGGACCGCCGTCTCAATAATGTTGGGCGTCAGCGTTTTGTCGACGCGATGGCAGACAAACAGTACAACCACTGCCGGCGGAATGCTCATGAGAAGGCCGCCGATGATGGCCGTTCCCAAATCGAGGCCGAGTGTTTCGGCCATCACGAGCGGGCCGGGTGTGGGCGGCACGAGCGAGTGCGCGATGAACGCACCCGCGCTCATCGCCATCACGTAGAGAACGTAGTGCCCGCCCGTGCGCCGCCTGAGCGAGCGGGCGAGCGGTACGAGCAAAAGGAACACGGTATCGAAGAAGACCGGAATCGACAGGACGTAGCCACTAGCCATGAGAGCCGCACCCGCACGGCGCTCACCAAAAAGAAGGAGCATCGCGGAAACGATGCGATCGGCCGCCCCGCTTCCAATGAGGCACTGCCCGATCACGGCGGCGAGCACAATGACGATCCCGATGCTCGCCGCCGTCGCGCCGAATCCTTCCGCGGTGAGCTCGAGAGCCAAGACGGGTTGCGGCAAGTCTTTGCCAGCGAGAATCTCGGAACGTACACCCTCTAGCTCTTCCGGTGGGAGGTCAGGGTGGCGGCGCTCGGCGCGCTCGAGCTCCGCCTCCATCAACGGGCGCGGGGAGACAACGCCCACGAGCACCGAGGCGAGCACGAGAGCCAAGAAAGGATGGAGATCGAGCACGACGATGGCCAAGATGATGAAAACAATGGACGTAACGAGAACGATGAAGGCCATCTAGAAAACCTCGAGCTTGAGGCATCGTACACTAAGTGGCCCCAGTGGCCTCGATTGCCCATAAGGCGCCTCTCGTCAGGCCTTTACGGTACGTCTGTCCCCTTTTTCGCACCAAGTTGCTACAATTGAAGGTAAACCGCTCCCGCACAGTCAAAACACATGGGAAAAGACCGTATTCTGGTCGTTGATGACGACCCCGACAACCGGGTGATGATCACCCACTTCCTTTCGAGCTGGGGGTATGTCGTGGATGCCGCCAAGAACGGTAGAATTGCGCTCGAAAGAGTCGAGTCCGATCCGCCCAATCTTGTCTTGTTGGATCTCCAGATGCCCGAGATGGACGGGTTCGAGGCGTGCGAACGGCTGAAGACGAACCCAAAGACCGAATGGATTCCTGTGATCATCTTTACCGGTCTAGAGAAGATGTCGCACCGGATCCGTGGGTTCCGGCACGGCGCGGACGACTATATACTGAAAACCGTGGAGCCGGACGAGCTACGGACCCGCATCCAAGCCGTGTTGAAACGCACCAAGAAATATTCGAGTCTGGCCGTCCTGGGAGCGCAACAGGCCGCATCGGGCACCGCACCGGCACCCGCGGCTCGCCCGGCCCCGCCTGCCGCGGCTCCTGCTGATGCCGCGGCCAAACCCAAACCCAAAGGCAAGGCTAAATCGAAGCCAAGCACGAAACCCGAGGCCGCCAAAAACGCTGCCGCGCCTCCGACAGCAAGCTCGGATTCAGCGGTATCGGTATCTCTTGCGCGCACCCCGTTCCCGGATGCCATGAAGCTGGTCCTGGCGCATGGCAGGAGCGGCGTCGTCGAGGTCCAAAACGGGAATCACCAGGGCAAGGTGCTCGTTCACGAGGGCGGCGTCATCCACGCGATTCACGAGCAGCACGTCGGCGAAGAGGCTTTCTACGAGCTCGCGCTCTGGAAAAAAGGACATTTCGAGTTCAAGGAAGGGGCTCCCGCAAAGAAACGGACCATCACGACACCGACCAGACGCCTTCTCGTCGAGGCGAGTCGCCGGTTGGACGCGTGGAACATGATCGCGTCCAAGGTCAAGAACTTCGACCTGATACCGAAATGGCTACCTATGTCTGCCAAGTCGATTCGTTTGACGAAGTCCGACTGGGCCATCATCCACCTCGTGGACGGGAGCCGCTCTATCCGTGAAATCGTCGACGAGCTGAAGACCGATATCTTCGAGGCAGGGCGCGTCGTCTACAGTCTCATCACTGTTGGCGTGCTCCGATTGGACAAAGAATCCGAACCTCAGACCGGCGCGTTCGACCTCGTCCCGAAACGAGGAAACGACATCGTCATCGACGAGCCCTTTGCTCTGACTCTCCAGGAGTGGGAGCTTCTGTCGCAAGTCGACGGCCGGCGCGACCTCGGGACGATCCGCGCGTCGATGAAGATGGCGCTTCCGGAGTTCATGAAGAGTGTGCGCGGATTGAAGGAAAAAGGGTTCCTCAAGCTCGTTGCTCGCGGGTAACGATAGCCGGCCTCCCTCTTGCTTTTTTCGTCCAGATTGCGGATAATCGAAGTATAAGACATTACCGATCTTCAACGGGGGGAGGCCGGCCATGCAGCACCAATGGCCCATCATCAAGGTTGCTCTCGCAGCGATCCTGTCTTTCCTCGCCGTCAGTTTGCTCCATCTAGACGCCTTCAGCACATCCGCCCTCTCACTCGGACTCATGGGATGGGTGTTTCTAGGAGCCCTGTACACTCAGTTCGTGGAATATTGGTGCCATCGCGTTCCGATGCACCGCCGTGTGAAGATGCTCGAGTTCATTCGGCTCAGCCACATCCAACACCATCGCATCTTCCACGGTAAGAACTTTCAGATAAATGACGCGGCGATGCTCGAGCACATCCCCGGGCGCTACTGGGGCTTCCCCCTCCTGTTCGTTCTTCACTACGCGGTGCTCGTTTGGATCTTGGCGCCCGCGGATTGCCTGGCCTTCCTCCTGGGAACGGTCCTTCACTACCTGGCATTCGAGATATCGCACTGGCTAACCCATATCGAGGACAATGTCGTCGATCGCGCCATCGCTCGGCTCCCCTGGTTGGGAGCCCTCCGTCTCCGCCAGATCGAGCACCATCGCATCCACCACGAAGTCCCGGAATACGCGTTCAACTTCAACCCCCCGTATCTCGGCGACCGCCTCGCGGGCCGCATGCCGCCAAAAGAGGAACCCGCCCGCCTTCGCCCTTCGGGCTACGGAGGGGTAAACCCGCCGCCTGTCACAGCCATTCCCGTAACGGTACCAGCAATCGTCGTCGAGCCGCGTTGGCCCCATCTGTGGCAGAAACCGTTCATTCGCTACGGGTCGGTCGCCGCCGCAAGCGTCGCCCTCGTGGGCGCGGTCGTACTCGCCCACGGCGTGTGGGCTCACCACAAAAACCTAACCCCCTCCGACCAAACCTCGTAGCGTCCACGCGCGGGAAAACCGAGGGGTTCCCCCCCCCACTCCATCTTCTTCGTGTAGCCAATCCACTCCGCTTTTTCGGCGGATGCTGGTGTCGATATTGCAGTTAGCGCCGAAAATGGCGGGCACATAACTTGCAATCAATCTATGAGTTGTGAACCGAACGACAGGACTTCTTCGAGCTTATGCGACGCTGGTCCGCCGCGTGAGCGGTGCCGCCTCGGTTTGCCTCTACGTTCCTCCCGAAGGCGAGTGCGCGCCCATTCTGATCCACGACGGAGAGCCGACGGTAGGCGAGCTGTCCTCCTTGGAAACCGCCGCCACGTTCTCGCGGCAGAGCAATGGCTCAGCCCAGAACCAGATTCTCAAGATTCAGAGTGACACCGAAGGAGGCTGGCTCATCGGCGTTCGATGCGAACCGTCGCGTATTCCGCTGGACATGCGGACGTCGGACGCTTGGAGGCGGCGGGCCGAGGACAAGCCCAGCACGACGGATAGTTCTGTCGTTTGTTGGGTTGGACTTCGCTTCGGACCCGAGGAGCTCGGAGGCCCCCAAGAGTCTGCCGCGTTTCGCTTATTGGGCGGCGACAATGCCGACCCCGACGCCATGGACGGCGAGCAGCAGGGATTGACGTCTCTTCTCGACCTGGGCGGGGTGCTCGTTTGGTATGCCCGTCAGATCTCATCGATTCTCGACGATCCCGTTACTGGGCTCGCGGGCCGAGCAGAGTTCCAAGCGAGCTTGAACCACGCGTTCGAGACCGCGCGAGAGAGCGGCCGGCCTCTCAGTCTTCTATTCGTCAACCCGGACGACTTCACCGCCGTCAACGAGAACAACGGTCACGAGGCCGGGGATCGCGTCCTCCGCGAGATCGGCGAGAGGCTGCGCAAGACACAGCGTGTGTCGGATGCGATCGCCAAATATGGCGGCGCTATCTTCGCATCTTTTCTGCCGGAGACTCATATTTCCTCGGCGCAGATCGTTGCGGAGAAAATCTGGTCCCGCCTTTCCGAGACGCCATATCTGGACGGATCGGTTCGACTCGGGATCAGCGTGGGCATCGCGGAGTTCGATCCCGAGAAGAAGGATGTCGAAGGTTCGCTCGAGCTCATCCGGCGCGCCGACAAAGCCTTGAACGCCGCCAAGCGCTTCGGTGGAAATCACGTCGTTGCCTGGAACCCCGAGCTGGAAGCGAAAGATCTCGGGAGTCTCGACCGGATGACCGGTATCTATACCGGCAACATGGCCAAAGACTACCGGAACATGACGCTTCTCTCGGAAACGATGACCGCGGTCGCGGGTAGCGGCAATGTCAGAGAGCTCGCGGATCGAGTCGTCGAACGGCTGTTCAATACTCTGAAGGCGGATCGCATCAGCATCCTCGAATGGAGAGACGACGCGTTCGAGGTGCTCGAGAGCCTGACACGGACGCCGGATGGAGCGGAGAGCGCTTCCTCGAGTGAGTCTTTCGGGCCGCGGAAGAGCGAGAAGAAACTGATAGAGGACGCGCGGCGCAAGCGGCGCCCAGTCCATGCAACGTTTTCCGACGGCGCTTTGGGCAAGAAAGTTCTGTCCTTTGCCGTCCCGCTTCTTCTGAACGACACGTGCATAGGCTGCCTGTACCTCGACGGGCGCGCCGATACGCTCACGCTCGAAGGCCATTCGGATCTCGGTTTTCTCCGAGCGCTCGCGACCCAGTTGGCCGTGGCGCTCGACCGCGCTCGGTTAGGAGAACAACAGCGAGAGCAGAACAAGAAGGAGCAGTCGCGACTGCGAGCCGAGCTGGATGTTCTTCGAACGTCGTTACAAAAGGCCGAGCTCGTCTACAAATCTCCACAAATGGAATCCGTCATCGACACGGTGCGGCGGGTGGCGCCGACCAAGGCGACGGTGCTCGTCATCGGAGAAAGCGGTACCGGCAAAGAGCTGGTTGCGCGGACCGTGCACGAGCTGAGCCCCTTCAACAAGAAGCCCCTCGTCGTTGTCGACTGCGGCGCCATCCCGACGACTTTGATCGAGAGCGAGCTGTTCGGACACGAGCGAGGCGCTTATACGGGAGCCCAAGAGCGCCGGGTCGGGCGGCTCTTGGAAGCCGAAGGCGGCACGGTCATCCTCGATGAGATCGGTGAGCTTCCCCTCGAAGTTCAAAGCAGGCTGCTGCGCTTCGTCCAAGAGCGTCAGATCACACCCGTTGGAGGCACTCGGGTGCTGCGCGTCGACACACGGCTCGTCGCGGTCACGAATCGTGATCTCGCAGTCGAGGCCGCAGCAGGACGATTCCGAGAAGACCTCTACCATCGCTTGAACGTCGTGCGGATTACGGTCCCTCCCCTGCGCGAGCGCCCGGATGACATCCTCTTTCTCGCGGAGCACTTTCTGGAGCATTTCGCGCACCAGTATCAGAAGGGCGCCTTGCGCTTCTCGCCGCCAGCGCGGGCGTTGATGCAAGAACATGATTGGCCCGGGAATGTCCGTGAGCTCCATAACCGCATCATGCAGGCGGTGATTCTCGCCGAAGGATCCGAGATTGGCCTCCGAGAGCTCGATCTCGACACGGTGCCGCCCGAACAGACCCAGGAGTGGGACCGGACTTCGATTCAGCCACAGTCGCAGGGACTCGCGGTCTCGGAAGTGGTGGCGCGGCGTAGCGACGAAGACTTCTCGGATCTGACCGCCGTCGAATCGTGGGCCGCACTCGGTTCTGCGCTAACGCGCCAGATCCAAGCAGCTCTCAACGATCCATCGGGGCAACCCGTGCCTCTAGGCACTTGGCTCATGGAAGACATCGTCCTACAGGCCTTTGCCGCCGCCGGAGAAGTGTCGGGCCGCGCCCGTGCCCTTCTGGGCATTCCCGAGACGACTTTTCGTCGCCGCTTGCGGAAAGCGACATCGAAAGCAAAGACGAAGCTCTTGATCAGAAGGCCGCCCTGGCAAGAGGTAGTACCAAGTATCACCGCTCTCCTCCGCACGCCGGACATCGCGCGCACGGATGTGCTACAGACAGCACGCAACTTGCTGTTGTCCCAAGTCAGCGCCCACGTCGAGGATCCAGCTCTCGGCGCCGCTCTGATGGGAGTGACCGTGCGCACCTATCGACTCTGGATGGAAGAGCGACCCGACAAGACACTCGACCATGAACCCTACGTTGCCGTCGTCTAGGGTTCATCCGCCGCTTTTGCAGCGGCCTTCGCCGCTTTTTCACGAAATCCCCGCCAGCTTTACGGCGCCCGTCACGCCATTTTTGCCATGCCCGAACGACAAATGGTCGAAACGATTGAAGTTAGGTCCTTTTCTCCGTAGCTCCACCCGATGTGATCGGTGGCACGTCGCTTGCTATACCAAGAGAGTGTTCTTCTCTTTGAAGATTACAAATATGACGAGTGTAAAGGGTGACAGCGAGGGGGCGGACGCGTCCGCGGTTTCCGCGGGCGCGTCCATTTTCTGGAGTTGCGCGGAGTGCGAATGACCATTGCATTCAAGCCAATAGCGACGAAGGAGGCGCGTGAGCGAACGACGCGTCACACAGGGGGGACCAGCGTCGTGGCCTTCACGGCCTGCAAGCGCGCCTTCTTCGCGTCGCTAATCGTTTGCGCGCTGCTCCCTGCTGAGCTTTTGGCCGTGGGGCCGCGCAACATCCGCTTTCGCCACGTCTCTCTGCCAGAAACGTCGCACGGAGCCATCCACGCCATCGTTCAGGACCATCACGGCCTCATGTGGTTTGGCACGCGAAACGGCCTGCATCGCTATGACGGTTACGAGACCACGAGCTTCGTTCACGATCCCTCCGACCCGACATCGCTTTCCAGCAGCACCGTCCGCGCCGTCTACGAAGATAGCGAGCACAGGCTCTGGGTCGGCACGGATTCCGGCCTCGATCGATTCGACCCTCGGACGGAGAGCTTCTCGCATTTCACCCACGACCCTAGCAACCCGAAAAGCTTGAGTCACAACAGCGTGCGCATCCTTTACGAGGACAGCTCGAAAACACTCTGGGTAGGAACGAATGGAGGCGGGCTCAATCGTCTGATGGCGGACGGAACCTTCGAGCGCATCATCCACAACCCGGCCAATCCGAAAAGTCTCAGCAGTGACCGCATCCGCGCGATCGTCGAAGGTCGTGATGGCACCCTATGGATCGGCACCGACGGTGGTGGTCTCGAGCGCACCGATTCCGAAGGACGGCGATTCGATCACTACCGTCACGAGCCTGAGGACGCCACGAGTTTGAGCAGTAATCGGGTGCAAAGTCTGTACGAAGATGACAAGGGTGTGCTCTATGTCGGTACCCACGAATCCGGGCTCAATCGGCTCGATCGCGCGAGCGGCACGTTCGCGCGCTTTCGACACGATCCGGACGTGCCCGAAAGCCTCACCGACGACTCCGTCGTAGCCATCCGACAGGATTCGCGCGGAACGCTCTGGATCGCGACCGATGGCGGTCTTTGCGAATGGCAGCGCCACGAAGACCGCTGCCGAAGCTACCTTCACGACGCAAGCGATTCGGTAAGTCTCAGCGATAACCGCGTCACCGCACTCATGGAAGACCGCGGCTCGGTGCTCTGGGTCGGAACCGCCCGCGGCCTCGATAGCTGGAATCTGGCAGCGGGAAGCTTCGCGCTTTACAGGCACGACACAGGCGGCCCGAATGAGCCTAGTGGAAACATCGTTTTCTCGTTCGCCGAGGATAAAGATGACGGGATCTGGATCGCCACTTACGACGGCGGGCTGAGTCGCTTGGATCGTCGAACGGAGCTTTTCACGCACCATCGCGCCGCCAGGGGAAATCCGTCTGGACACGCCGACGACCGCATTACGTCTTTGCTGGTGGACAGCGAAAGCTCGCTTTGGGTCGGTACGTTTCAGGACGGCCTCGGGAGATACGACCCCAAGACCGGTAGCTTCGAGCGCTATCGTCACGATCCCAATGACGAGAACACGCTCTCCTGGAATGGAGTCACGCGCATCTTCGAGGACAGTCGCGGTGATCTCTGGGTCGGCACCCATCGCGGCGGCTTGAACAAGCTTCAGAGAAAAGACGGCACGTTCATCCGTTACACGACGGAGAATACCAACCTTTCCGACAATCGCATCAGCGCCATCATCGAGGGTGAAGACGGCGTGCTCTGGATCGCGACCGACGGAGGTGGCCTCAATCGATTCGACCCGACCGATGCCAGCTTTTCGCATTTTCGGCACGACTCGAAAGACCCGACGAGCCTAGCGAGCGACAACGTTCGCGTCCTCTATCGGGATCGCAAATCACGGCTCTGGATCGGTACGCGCGACGGAGGGCTCAATCGTTGGGACGCTCATACGCGGCGTGCGCACCGGGGCGAGTTTCGACGCTACACGACAAAGGACGGTCTTCCCAGCAGCGTCATTAACGGGATCCTCGAAGACGAAACGGGACTTCTTTGGATCAGCACGAATCGAGGCATCTCGAAATTCGATCCCGAGCGCGAGACTTTCAAGAACTATGGCGAGGCTGACGGTCTTCAGGGCGACGAGTTTCAGCACGGCGCCGCTTATCGAGCCCGTGATGGAGAGATGTTCTTCGGCGGACCTCACGGTTTCAACAGATTCTGGCCGGACGAGATCAAAGACAACCAACAGGCACCGCCAGTGGTTTTGAGAGCTTTTCTGAAGTTCAACGAATCCGTGGATCTCGGCCAGCCAATCACAGAAGTGCGGGAGATAGAGCTCACCCACAAGGACTACGTCGTCGCCTTCGAATTTGCGGCGCTCGACTATACCGACCCCGAGAAAAACCGCTACATGTATCAGCTCGAAGGCTTCGACGAAGACTGGATCGAGGCCGGGGATCTCCGCCGAGCCACCTATACGAATCTCGAGCCGCGTGAATATACGTTCCGGGTCAAGGCCGCCAATAGCGACGGGGTATGGAACGATGCAGGCCTCGCGATCCAGGTCAACGTCATTCCGCCACCGTGGCGCACGTGGTGGGCCTACATGATCTATGGCCTCAGCACCGTCGCCCTCGTCTACGCCTATACGCGCGTCCAGGCACGGAAGCTCGAGCGCAAGGCCGAATATAACCGCGAGCTCGAGCTCCAAGTAGCCGCCCGGACCGAAGAGCTCGCCGATCGCAACCGGGAGCTCGAAGAAGCGAGCCTCACGGACTCTCTCACGGGCTCTTGGAATCGCCGCTATCTCTTGCAGCAGATCCCCACGGAGATTGCGGAGATCGACCGTCAACTGAAGCTCGAACAGGATGGGGAGGAAGACCCCGCAAAGGGACAAAGCCTGCTGTTCTTGATGTTCGATCTCGACGGCTTCAAAGAGCTGAACGACAGCCATGGTCACGCCGCTGGCGATCGCGTTTTGGTTCAAGTGCGCAAGATGTTCCTCGACGTGTGCCGCCAGTCGGACATCATCGTTCGCTGGGGCGGCGACGAGTTCCTCCTCGTCGGCAAGAATGCCGATCCTGTCAGCGCCGAGAATCTCGCGGAGCGCATCAGAGCCGCCATAGAGGGAATGCCGTTCGACATCGGACTCGCCCAAAAGGTCCATTTGAGCTGCTCCATCGGTTTCGCGTTCTATCCGTTCGACCGGCAAACGCCCAAGATGTTCTCGTGGGAGCAAATCGTCGGTATCGCCGATCGGGCGCTCTACGTCACCAAACAAAGCGGCAAGAACGGCTGGGCCGGCCTGCTTGCAGCTGAAACGCTCGAGTCGCCGAGACTGCTCGAGCGCATCCATGACGAGCTCGAAGAGCTCGTTGCCGAAGGTGTCATAGCGCTTCGCGACTCGCGCCAACGCCGGCCCACTCTGGTGCAATCTCTCCCAAAAACTAAAGCAGGTGGCAAGTGAATCCATCGAAAACGTCACGTGATTCGGTAACGGATATACTTCTCGAGGAAGAGCCCGTCGCACTCGTCGTGCACGACACGGAAGCTCGCGCGCTCGAAGAGGCTGGCTTCAACGTGCTCCACGTCACAGGAACCGACGAAGGGCTCCAAATCCTAAACGACAAGACGCCCGATCTCGTCATCGCGGGTCTCGCCGAGGCGTCGCTGGAAGAGGACCTGGGCTTCTTGCAGGCCGCGCGGCGCGAGGCCATGCCCCTCGTTGTCGTGACCGAGGCCAGAAATGCCGATCTTGCCTATGAGGCTGGGGCCACCGACGTCTGGCCCGACAATGCGAGCCCTGCGATGCTGCGGCAACGCCTCGCGTTCCTGGTAAAGGCCACGCGCGCTTTCCGCGAGCTTTGTCGCAAGAGCCAAAGTCTCGCCAATCACGATGCGGTAACAGGGCTTCCGAACCGGCACGTTTTCATCGATATGGTGCGCCGCGCACTCGAGCAAAGCCAGCGCCAATCGCGCCCCGTCGCTGTGCTCCTTCTCGACATCGACCGCTTCAAGAAGGTCAACGAGAGTCTCGGACACCGTGCGGGAGACAAACTTCTAAGAGATGTCGCCGAGCGTCTCGTTCAATGCCTCCGAAAAGCCGACGTCGTCGCTCGCGAAAGCGACTGCAAGATCGCTCGTCGTGGCGGGGACGAGTTCCTTTTTCTTCTGAGCGATGTGAGCGAGGCGCACCATGCAGCCTCCGCCGCTCGACGACTGCTCGACGCACTCCGCCTTCCGTTCCGCGCCGAAGGCAAGGACGTTTACCTCACGGCGAGCATCGGCATCTCCATGAGCCAAAGCGCCGACGCCACGGAAGATCTGCTGCGCCAAGCCGAGATCGCGATGTACAGCGCGAAGGATTCCGGCCGCAACGCGTTTCAGTTTTTCGACGAGCCGATGCACGCGGCCGTCGTAGAGCGCTTCGAGATGGAGACCCATCTGCGGCGCGCGCTGGCGCAAGACGAGCTCGAGCTCTTCTACCAACCTTTGGTCAACGCGAAGACACGCGCATTCGTGGGCGTCGAAGCGCTCCTGCGTTGGAACCACCCCACGATGGGCCGTCTGAGCCCGGACGCGTTCATCCCTCTGGCCGAAGAGACCGGCCTCATCATTTCCATGGGTCGCTGGGTCCTCCGAACCGCCTGCCAGCAGCTCCGTAGCTGGCGCAAACAAGGGGTTGGCGCCCTACGGATCTCCGTCAATGTCTCGCCGCGCGAATTTAGCGCACCTGGCTTCCTCGAGAGCCTCAAAAACATTCTCGAAGAAACGCGGATGCGCCCGGGTGAGCTCGAGCTCGAGCTCACCGAGCGAGGCGTCATGCAGCACGATAGCAAGACGCTCGAGGTGCTTCGCGCAGTCCAGAAGATGGGCGTGCGTCTCGCCGTGGACGATTTCGGAACCGGCCACACGACGTTTCACTATCTCAAACACTTTCCGCTCGACACAATCAAGATCGACAAGTCCTTCACACAGGGGGTCGCGAGCGACACGAAGGACGCCGCGATCACGACAGCTCTTCTCGTCATGGCCCACCGGCTGAAGCTGAACGTGGTGGCCGAGGGCGTCGAGACCGAAGCCCAGATGTCCTTTCTCGGAGACCATCGCTGCGACGAAGTTCAAGGCTACCTGTTCGGTCGTCCACTCCCGGCCGACAAGCTCTTCAGCGCACTCGAACGATACGTCTGCGCTTAGGGGTTGGCCGAATTTACGCGCGCACGCCGGATCCGCTAGCATCACAAAGCCGGTGCCCTCGATACCGGCGACCTCCTGCTCGTGCTCGAAAAAGCGATGGATCCGTTCAACGAGGAAGTCGTGGTCACGACCGCCGAACATGACAAAAAGCCAAAAAGAACGGGGAAAGAAGCGCGCGTTGAGACACGCTACGGGCCCTTCACCATCCCGGCCGAGCTATTTCTTCCCCATGCGACCCTTTCCGGCTATTTGACTAATCTGAGCCGGGGAGGTACCTTCTTCCACACGGACGAGTTGCCCGAGGAGGGCACCGTGGGCCGCGTACGCTTCGAGCTCCCGTGGGAGCTCGGGCAATGCAGAGCCAAGGTCAAAGTGGCCTGGCAGCGGTCAAAAGGGGCCGAGCCCAAAAAGGGTGTCGGACTCTCTTTTCTCGAGTTCTCCCCCGATAGCAAGAGAAGAGTGGCCCTTTGTTTGGAACGTTTCGCGGAGCTCGCCACGGATGTAGATTTCGAGGCCTAGGGTCCGAAACTTCAAGGAGAAGGAATGTCCACAAATTTGATCGAGCCCCATGGCGGGAGTCTCGTCGACCTCATCGTCACGCCGGAGCGACAGGAAGAAATCAAAACGGAATCTCGGGACTGGCCGTCCTGGGATCTCACACCTCGCCAGCTTTGCGACCTCGAGCTTCTGCTCAATGGCGGCTTCTCGCCGCTGAACGGTTTTCTCGGCCGCGCCGACTATGACGGCGTGTGCGCCGACATGCGGCTCGCGAACGGCACCCTCTGGCCCATACCCATCACCTTGGACCTGCCCGAAGCTCTCGCGAAAGGGCTCTCTTCGGGGTCCAAGCTCGCGCTTCGCGATCCCGAAGGCGTGATGCTGGCCGTGCTTCACGTCGAAGACGTCTGGCAACCGAACCGAGAGAAAGAAGTCGAGTCGGTATTCGGAACGACGAATCGCGACCATCCCGCGGTCGCTTACACGCTCGACCAAGCCAACCCCTGCTACGTTGGCGGGCGCCTCGAAGGCCTACAGCTTCCGAGCCACTACGACTTTCGCGCGATACGCGCAACGCCCAAGCGGCTGCGCGAAGAGTTCACGCGCCTCGGTTGGAGGAAGGTCGTTGCCTTCCAAACGAGAAACCCCATGCACCGCGCCCATCACGAGCTCACCCTCAGAGCGGCGAAAGAGGTCGGGGCGAACTTGCTGATCCACCCCGTCGTGGGGATGACCAAGCCCGGCGATCTCGACCACTACACGCGCGTGCGCTGCTACCAGGCGATTTCGGCGCACTATCCGACCAACACCGCGCACCTTTCGCTGCTGCCTCTTGCGATGCGCATGGGCGGCCCGCGCGAAGCGGTCTGGCACGCGATCATCCGGAAGAATTACGGATGCACGCATCTCATCGTCGGCCGGGACCACGCCGGACCAGGAAGCGATTCGAGCGGCAAGCCCTTTTACGGCCCCTACGACGCGCAGGAGCTTCTGCAAAAGCACGAAGAAGAGCTCGGGGTCGCGATGGTGCCGTTCAAGATGATGGTCTATCTCGAGGACAAAGACACGTACATGCCGCAGGACGAAGTGCCCGAAGGCGCCCGCGTTTCCAGCATCTCTGGAACGGAGCTGCGGGAGCGCCTCGCGACGGGGAAGGACTTGCCGGAATGGTTCACGTTTCCAGAAGTGGCCACGGAGCTCCGACGCACCCATCCTCCCCGAAAGCAGCAAGGTCTCACCGTGTTCTTCACGGGCCTCTCGGGCTCGGGGAAATCCACCGTCGCGAACGTGCTGCTCGTGAAGCTTCTCGAAATGGGCGGACGGCCGGTCACGCTTCTCGACGGCGATATCGTGCGTAAGAACCTGTCCTCGGAGCTCGGCTTCTCGAAAGAGCATCGCGATATCAACATCCGCCGTATCGGCTATGTCGCTTCCGAGATCACGAAGAACAAAGGCATCGCGATTTGCGCACCCATAGCCCCTTACGATTCGGTGCGCACGGAAGTCGAAGCCATGATCGCACCGCATGGCGGCTATGTTCTCGTTCACATGTCGACGCCCCTCGAAGTCTGTGAGAAGCGCGATCGAAAAGGCATGTACGCGAAGGCGCGCCAGGGCATCATCAAGGAGTTCACCGGCATCTCGGATCCTTATGAAGTCCCTGAGAACGCCGCCATCACGATCGACACGACCGATATCAGCCCTGAAGAGGCGGCCCAAGAGATATTCTTGCATCTCGAGAGCCTCGGGTTCATCGGGGCCTAGGCATTTGAGCACGACGCCTATCGAGCGCATCTACGAAGCTCTAGCGGCCGCGGAGAAAGTGCTGTCGGCCTTCACACCCGGCGAAGTCGAAGCGGAAAAAAAAGCTAGCGGCGATCCGGTCACCGCCGCGGACAACGCCGTTAACGACCTGCTTCACGAGCTTCTACCGCGCGACGGCGAGGGCTGGCTCTCGGAGGAGACGACCGACGACCTGGTCCGCTTGGACGCCGAGCGTGTCTGGGTCGTCGACCCGCTCGACGGCACGAAGGAGTTCGTCCTCGGTATCCCCGAATGGTGCGTGTCCATCGGCTATATCGAGAACGGTGTCCCCATCGCGGGCGGTATCTTGAACCCACAATCCGGCGAGAAAATCGTCGGGGGCCGCGACATCGGTGTGACGAGAAACGGCGAGCCCGCTGCGATGAGCACCCGCGAGGCGCTTACCGGCGGGGTCGTGCTCGGAAGCCGCAGCGAATCGAAACGCGGCGAGTGGGACATCCTCGAGGATGCCGACTTCGAAGTGAGACCGATGGGCTCCGTCGCTTACAAGCTCGCGCTCGTGGCGGCTGGGCGCGCCGATGCAACGTGGACTCTGGTGCCGAAGAACGAGTGGGACGTGGCCGCGGGAGCCGCTCTCATCCTCGCCGCCGGCGGACAGGTCTACGAGCCGAACGGCACACCTCGCCAGTTCAATCAACGCGACCCGCTGCTGAGCGGCCTCGTCGCCCACCCGTCGCACTTAGAAAAAGACGTAAAAGCCGCCATCAAACGCCACGCCGTTGCCTACCGCAAAGATCAAGATTAAGAAAAAGTCCCCACATCTTTCCCATCCCCACATCTCCTCTCATCCCACATCTCCATGCTTTTTGAAGCTGTTAAAGGCAATGGGGATGGTGGGGATAAAAATGGGGATCTTTTCTTATCCCCACATCTCCTCCTATCCCCACATCTCCTTGCTTTTTGAAGCATAAAGTTAAAGGCAATGGAGATGAGGGGATGAGGACGGGGAATCGTTCGCCGCTGTTTGCAGTATGTTTTTACTTGACGAGGGCGGCGGCGGCGTTGCGGATTAGGGGCCAGGTTGATGTGGAAGGGTCGATCATTTCGAAGTGGCCGGATTCAGGGGCCTCGATTACTTTTATGTCAGCGCCTTGGGATTTGGCGGCTTTGATGTAGCGTCGGCCGACGGGGGCCCAATGGCTATCGTGTTGGCCTATTACGACAAGCTGGGGGGTCATGGGTACTAGCTCGACGGGGGAGGCGGCGGCGTAGCGTTCGGGGAAGGTTTTTGGTGAGCCGCCCATTAGGCCGTTGATGACGTGGCCGCAGACTTGCTCTTGATGGAGGAAGGCGAGATCGGGGGCTGGGGCGAGGGCTAGCACGCCGCGGAGGGTAATCGGGTCGCTTTGGTAGAGGGGCTGATCTTTCGAGAGGCGGCGGCGCGCGGCTAGCCACAGAGCGAGGTGTCCGCCGGCGGAGTGGCCGACGGCGATGACCCGGTCGAGGTCGAGCGGGTACTCTTCCGCTACCTTGCGTAAGTGATCGGCGCCGCGGGCGACGTCTTCGAAGGTCCCGGGCCATCCGCCGCCGGGGTTTCCGACGCGGCGATACTCGATCACCCAAGCGGCGATACCTTCTTCGTTCAGCGCCTCGGCTAGGGTGCCGATGTGGGTCAAATCGAATTCGCCGAGCCAACAACCGCCGTGGATCACGATGGCGACCGGGTGCGGGCCAGGCCCCTCGGGCAGACGGAGCTCGCCAAATTGGAGAGCGTGGTCACCATAACTGATGCGCGCTTCGGGTGGGGGCGCGACGAGATGATCCAGATCGCTCGAGGTCATGAGCTGGAACAGTGCTAGCAGCAGACTGAGAAACGGTGTCATGGGACCCCTCAGTTTTTGGAGCGGTTTCTATAAAGCTTCTCGTCCACGGCACCTGCCATCTGCTCGGGGTCGACAGAAAGGCCGAGGAAGTCTTTGATGCGGCGAGCCTGCTCGATGGGTTTCGCGACAACTTCCCGGTAGGGCACGTTCAGGAGCTCGAACCGGTCCGCGTGCGTCATCAGGTAGGTCACCTTCCACAGGTGGTCTTTCCAGACCTCGAGCATCTTCTCGTCATCGGTGTCGTTGTCTTCGCCGCGCCGGTCCAGCATTTTCTGCTGCGAGGCGAGGACTTCAGAGAGGTCTCGCCGCATGAAAATTACCTTGTAGTTGTTGGTCTCCGGCAAGTCTTTCAACAGGAAAGAGATGATCTTGATAGCTTTACCGCGGGCGTCTCGGACCCACGCCCCGTCCTGCTTATCCTTGTGGAGGTCTTTGACCCGCTCGTCTTCGTAATAGCCCTTGGGGTTGTCTTCACCGGGCTTGCGGACGCCGTCGGTGACAACCGCAACGCATGCCGCGGCCAGCATTTGCATGGTCATGGACGTTCCCGAGCGAGGTAGGCCCGAGACAACGATGACGGGCTCGCCGTAGCGGATTCTTCGATAGAGTCTCTTCATAACGAACGCCGATCCTATAACATCCGCCTGGGATTTTGCGGTAGACTGATCGGCTATGCTTGGACGCGAATTTGCGAGACATCGACCCCCGTTCTCGGCGGGTCTGGCGGCGCTCGCTGCGCTCGTCGTAACACTCTTGTTTCTCCCCGCACCCGCGGAGGCTTATATCGGCCCAGGCGCTGGCTTTGCGCTCGTATCGTCCTTTCTCGTCGTCTTTACGACCATCATCATCGCCGTTTTGTCGCTCCTCATCTGGCCTTTCCGGATGACGTGGCGCTTCTTACGGCGAAAACCCCGAGCCAAACCCTGGGTGAAGCGCGTTATTATAGTTGGCTTCGACGGCCAAGACCCGAAGCTGACCGACAAGTTCATGAAGAAGGGGCTTCTTCCGAACATGAAGAAGCTCGCCGAAGCGGGCTGCTACTCGAAAATCGGAACGACTTACCCCGCGATCTCACCCGTCGCCTGGTCCTCCTTCGCTACCGGGACGAACCCGGCGCGCCACAATATCTTCGACTTTCTCGACCGGGACAAACGGAGCTACTTGCCGCTTCTTTCGTCGACCCATATAGGGAGCGTCGAGAAATCGCTCAAGATCGGCCGCTACAGGATTCCGCTGCACAAGCCCGAGGTGCGGCTCCTCCGGAAATCGAAGCCGTTTTGGTCGATTCTGGGAGAGCACCAAATCTGGAGCACGGTGCTGCGCGTTCCCATCACGTTTCCGCCGGACAAGTTCTACGGCGCGCAGCTCTCCGCGATGTGCGTTCCCGATCTTCTCGGCACCCAGGGCACGTTTCTTCTCTACACGACGCGGCCCGCGGAAAAGAAGTTCAAAGAAGGCGGCTTGCGCTTCCAACTCGAAAAGAACGGGACGCGAATGGAAACGACGCTCCAAGGCCCGGAGAATATGTTCCTCGAGGGCTCTCCCCCGCTCGAAGTCCCGCTCGTCATCGATATCGACCGGGCTAAAAAGACGACCAAGTTGAGCGTCGATGGCGAGACGGTCGAGCTCGAGCCGATGAAGTTCTCGGACTGGATCCCACTTTCGTTCAAAGCAGCGCCCGGGATCAAAGTCTCCGGGATATGCCGCATGATGGTGACGGAGATGGATGACCACTTCTCTCTCTACGTCACACCGATCAACATCGACCCTGAAAAGCCGGCGATGCCGATCTCGCATCCGTCCTACTACTCGACTTATCTCGCGAAGCAGATCGGTCACTTCTGTACGCTCGGCCTCGCAGAGGATACATGGGCTCTGAACGAAGGTGTTACCGACGACGGGACGTTTCTGACCCAGACCTACGACATCGATCGCGAACGGCAGGACATGTTCTTTTCCGCACTCGACCGCTTGCGCCGAGGCTCGCTCGTTTGTGTCTTCGATGCCACCGATCGCATCCAGCACATGTTCTGGCACTACCTCGAAAAAGACCACCCGGCGAATAAAGGCGCCAACATCGACAACGCCAAGCACAAAAAAGCGATCGAAGAAATCTACAAGCACAACGATGTGCTCGTCGGCAAAGTCATGGAGGGGCTCCGAGAAGACGACGCGCTCATCGTTCTCTCCGATCACGGGTTCAGCTCGTTCCAGCGCGGTGTCAACTTGAACGCTTGGCTGCAAAAGGAAGGCTTGCTCACCCTGAAAGAAGGCGCGACCGGCGAGAGCGAATGGCTCCAGGACGTGGACTGGTCACGCACCAAAGCCTACTCGCTCGGTCTCTCCGGCATGTTTCTCAACATGAAGGGGCGTGAAGCTCAGGGTATCGTCGAGCCCGGCGAGGAAGAAAAAGCCGTAAAGAATACGATCATCGCAAAGCTCGGCGGGATCAAAGACGACGGTCGCGGGGTCGTCGGCATCCGCGAAGTCTTCGACACCAAAGTGATCTATGAAGGGCCTTATTCAGAGAACGCGCCGGACCTCGTCATCGGCTACAACGACGGCTATCGTATCTCTTGGGACTGCGCCACTGGCATGGTCGCGGGGCCCGTCTTCGAAGACAACGTCAAAGCCTGGAGCGGCGATCATTGTGTCGACCCGAGGCTCGTGCCCGGCGTTTTCTTCAGCAACTACAAGATCGACAAAGACGATCCGACATTGATGGACATCGCGCCGAGCGTCCTCAAGATGTTCGGAATCGAGCCGCCCAAACACATGGAGGGAACCCCCCTCTACTCAGAAGAGGCGTTTGGTAAAGGCGGCAGCGCATGATGAAAAAATGCCTGCTCCTCCTCTCCATCGCCGCCACGACCGCGGGTTGCCAGAGTGGCCCGGACTCCAAACCGGCGGGGCCGAAAGTCATCGTGCTCGGCTTCGACGGCTTGGATTACGGCCTCACCAAGAAACTCATGGACGAAGGCCGCATGCCAAATTTTTCGAAACTGGCGAAAAGCGGGAGCTTTGGGCCACTCGAGACATCGGTGCCGCCGCAAAGCCCGGTCGCCTGGTCCGATTTCATGACAGGGCTCGACTCCGGAGGCCACGGCATCTTCGACTTCTTGCACCGCGACGCAGATACGATGATCCCTTTTTCGTCGACGAGCCGAGCGAGCGACGCGGGAAGCACACTGACGATTGGGAAGTACCAGTTCCCGCTCTCGGGCGGCACGATCGAGCTCTTGCGGAAAGGCCGCGCGTTTTGGGAGGTCCTCGAGAACCACGGCTTCCAGACGACCATCCTGCGCATGCCCGCGAACTTCCCTCCGTCCGGAACCGCCTCCTATGAGCTCTCTGGAATGGGAACGACGGATATCACGGGCAGCCCTGGCGAGTTTTCGTTCTATACGTCGAAGCTCTTCGCTTTTGCCGGCGAAGACATCACGGGCGGCGACGTTTACGAGGTCGACATCTTCGACGATGTGGTGGAGGCGAAGCTCTACGGCCCGGACAACCCGTTCCTCGTCGAGCGCGAGAAGCTCACCTCGGAGTTCACCGTCTATCTCGATCCGGTCGACCCCGTGGTCAAGATCGTCGCGGGCGATCAGGAGCTCATGCTCGAAGAGGGCGAGTTCAGCGACTGGGTTCCCGTAGAGTTCCCGATGATCCCGACCCAGAGCCTTGCCGGAATGACGCGCTTTTACTTGCGCTCCGTCAGGCCCGATTTCGAGCTCTACGCGTCGCCGGTCAACTTCGACCCGATGGCGCCTGCTGCTCCCATCTCGACGCCTGACGACTACGCCGCCGAGCTCGCGGCCGCGACAGGACGTTTCTACACACAAGGCATGCCCGAGGATACCAAAGTCGTCGACGGAGGTGTTCTCACCGTGGACGAGTTCCTCGCCCAAGCCGAGATCGCCGGGCGAGAAATTCGGGAGCAGTATGCCTATGTGCTCGGGCAGTTCGACGAGGGTTTGCTCTTCTACTACACCGGCAATGTCGACCAGGTAAGCCACGTGATGTGGAAGACGCTCGATCCCGACCATCCCAACTACGATCCCGAGACCGATCCCCAATATGAAGACCTCATCCCGTCCCTCTATGTCGGCCTCGACGAGATGGTCGGCGAAACACTCGAGAACATGGACGAGGAGACGATGCTCATCGTCATGTCGGATCATGGCTTCGCATCGTGGCGCCGGTCGTTCCATCTCAATGCCTGGCTGAAGGAGAAAGGCTATCTCACCGTCAAGGACCCGGACATGAAGACCGATCCAGGCCTGTTCGTCAATGTCGACTGGACGCAGACCCAGGCCTATGCGCTCGGGATCAACGGCCTGTACATCAACCTGCGCGGGCGTGAGCAAAACGGCATAGTGACAGAGGGCGAGCGACAAGCGCTCATCGACAGGATTTGTGAGGACTTGCTCGCGGAGATCGACCCTGTGACCGAGACGAACGCGGTGACGAAAGCGTATAAGCGCGACGAGTATTACCAGGACCGAGGTGAGATCGAGATCGGTCCCGACATTATCGTCGGCTATGCGAAAGGCACCCGGGGGGCGGGAGCCTCTGCCCTGGGTGCGGTCGGCAAAGAAGTCCTTACCGACAACACCGAGGAGTGGAGCGGTGACCACTTGATGGATCACGAGACAGTGCCAGGAATCTTGCTGACGAGCCGGGTGCTCAAGAAGAGCGCGCCGAGACTAAAAGACCTCGCGGCGGCCATCCTCGCCGAGTTCGGGATCGACGAGCCTATCAATATCAAGGTCAAGGCCAAGGCCAAGGCCAAGAGCATCGACGAATAAGAGGTAAACATGTTTGGATCGCGGATCAAGCTAGACAAAGACCTTCTCGCCCGGGTGAAGAAATATTCCGACATCGCGGGCTACTCCTCGCCGGCCGAGTTCATTTCCCACGCGCTCGAAAAAGAGCTCGCCAAGCTCGAAGATGCTGGCGACGAGGAAGAAATAAAGAAACGTTTGAAAGGACTGGGCTACATTTCCTAGCCGACAATGTCATTCATCAACGCGCTCTTGCGCCCGCTCTTCGACGCGCTTCTTTATCCGTTTCGCGATTTGCCCGCGATGGTCGGTATCACCGTCGTCTCGCTCCTGACCGCGATCGGGCTTCTCATCGTCTTCAAGCATACTTCGAACCAAAAGGCCCTCGAAGACGTGAAGCGGCACATTCACGCGGGTCTTTTCGAAATTCGGCTGTTCAACGACGATTTTCGCGCCATCATGCGGGCACAGCGCGACATTCTCCGATACAACTTGACCTACATGCGTTATTCCTTGGCCCCGATGGTGTGGACCCTCCCACCGCTCATCCTCATCATGGCTCAGCTCCAGTTCCACTACGGCTATGAAGGTCTCGAAGTCGGGAAGGATGTTCTGCTCAAAGTGCAGCTCGAGGAGGGCGCCTACAGCGAAGGAGTGAAGCCCGCTCTCGAGGTGGACCTGCCGGACGGCTTGAGTCTGCGCGAGCCCGCGGTCTGGATACCATCGCTCGGAGAGATGGCCTGGCGTCTCACGGCCGAAGCGCCGGGCGACTACGAGCTCGAGATCCGAAACGGAAACGCTTCGGCGACAAAGACCGTGCGCGTCGTCGACAACGTGGTCCGCCGCTCGCCATTTCGCGTCCGCGGCTTCGTCAACGCGCTGCTCTACCCGGCGGAGGCGGTCCTTCCCGGAGACGGGCCGATCCAATCCATCACCGTCGCTTATCCGGAGGCAGAGGTGAGCGTGGGCGTGTTCGGCCTCGAGCTCTATTGGATGATTCCTTACTTCGTGCTCTCGATGGTCTTCGCCTTCGCCTTGAGAGGGCCCTTCGGGGTTACTATCTGACCAAGATCTTTTTCAAAGCCCTGTGCCTCATCAGAATCCGCGTGTGAAATCAGAGACTTACGCGTGTTCTCCCGCTGAAAACGAGGACCGTTGTCACCTGGGACTCGATAAGGATTCGCCGAACGAGAGACCAGTCGAGTCACGACCGTCACACACCGCGGAAGTCGTTGCGCTGCCGAGGGTGGGTGGGCTGCATCATCGATACGAATGGCGCGAGGCTGCTTGAGCAGAAAGCTCGAGTGGGCCTCGATGAGCGGTGGCGGTAAGGCCAGTTCAACCACGTGAAATCGTCACCGACACACGTCCTTGCCAGCCCAAACCTGGTTCCGTCGTGTGCGTCCACGTCGCTGCTTCCCTGTCCGACGACGGCGGAGGGGCTTGCGACGGTCCGGATTAATAATGATGAGCCACACCCCGCT
The DNA here is from genome assembly GCA_004356105.1 of Acidobacteriota bacterium. GTDB lineage: Bacteria > Acidobacteriota > Vicinamibacteria > Marinacidobacterales > SMYC01 > SMYC01. Next base: position 71,941 of record SMYC01000105.1, read on the forward strand.
CCCTTGTCCATGCGCCTCGCGTCCATCTGATCTAGGGCGCGCAGATAGAGCTCGGTGAACTCGCCGCGTCTCTCGGGATGAGCTTGGACTATTTTCTACGAGAAGTCTCGGCCACGTTGAGACATTCTCATCACAGAGCTCACTCAACGTGGGGCTCGAGCGCGTCTTCGATGAGACCGAGCGGCAGGAACATGGGCATAGGCTCGGGGCGAGACTGCTTCTGTCCCTCGACGAGTTCCAGCGGAGAGAAGCCGAACCGAGTGTAGAAGTCCACGGCGTCGGGCTTTGCATCCACGACAACACCGACGCACCCGTACTCCTCCGACATCGTTTGCGCAAGAAGAAAAACGTGACGCAGGAGCTCTTTACCGAGCCCGCGGTTGCGTGCCGTCGAATGAACGGCAAGGCGTGCCAGACGGAGCACAGGCAACGGGTAGCGAGGTAATTTACGGAGGAGGCCCGACGGGAGATCGTCGGCCTCTACATGCCCGGCCGCCACCGTAGCATAGCCGAGGATGCGGTTGTCCTCCGCTGCTACGTAGGTAGTGCCAATGTGGTGGCGGAACTGGTTCTGTCCGGCGTATTTGATGAGGAAGCGATCGAGATCGGGCTCGCCAGAGTGGAATGTCTTACGATCGTCGGCCTCTCGGAGGGGCCTAATCTCCATCGCCGCTCATGAGATCCCTAAGCTCATCTGTCGGCGTACCAGGAGAGCTAATACGGTCAGCGACGTCCTTGAACGACTGGCGCGTGAGCACGAGCCGGGCCGGGACGAGCACGTCGGCCGGCAGCTCGTGCAGTGCACGAAGGTGGTAACGGAGTGCGGACTCGATGAGGTGACCTTTCTTGATGCCTGTGGCCTTCACGTACTTCTCGAGCAAGTCTTTCGTTTCTTCCGAGATAGGCGCGGAGATCTGCGTGGATCTAGTCATTTTCTTTGAACTTAAAGATAAATCTAGACTAACGTAGAAGTGATGTCAAGTAGGCATAGGGGGCGTACCGAGAGTCCCTCGTCAATCCAACGGAACGAGTCTCTTCAGCTCCTCGAGCCAGTTCTGATACCGAGCTCCACACGACCGAGCTCGAACCGGTAAAGCGTCGTGTGGTAGCAAGCCCATCGCTCATCTCGTCGCGATCGGCCCTCGGACAGGAGGCTGTGCACGATATCGCCGGCCGGGTCGAGAATGCAGACGGCGGGGACCGTGGCCAGCCAAGAGAGCTTTCCGCCTTCGCGCCTCACGCAATAGATTCTCTGGACGAAAAACTGAGGTCGCGACGCAGTGTTTATTAGATAGAATCGGTGGTCACCGGGTTCTTGTGGGGAACTTTCTCGTCATTACTTCAAGCCTACGCTACCGTAGTGCGGGCGAGAGCAAAACACGTCAAGAATATCTCTATCCTTTTGTCCTGGTCTCATTCGGATCGCAACGCTTCGACCGGATGGATGGAGGCAGCCCGGCACGCGGGCAAGAAGCTCGCGGCCAGTCCGACGCCGGCCACAATCAGCGAGACGAACGCGACGACTCCCGCGTCGAAAGCTTCCACCCGAAACAGTAGTGGTGACAGGAAGGGACTAGTGGCGAGCGCGCCACCGAGGCCGATGACGAGGCCGATTGTCGTCAAGGCGCGACGGCGGAGCGAGCACCGGCCACGATGTGTGCGGAGTCCGCCTCGGTCAGGCGCGGGATGTAACGCGATACCGTGACCTCGGACGCGATGAACCCGAGCTTCGTGAGCTCCGCGTGGATCCGCGGTGCTCCCCAGCCGTCTTGTGCCATCCGCCGGATGAGCCGGCGAATCTCCGCAGCAAGGCGAGCCCGTCCCGGGTAGCGCGTGCTCGAGATGCGCGTCCAGTATCGTCGAAATCGGGCCCGATTCTACTCGGCCACCGTGCCGGCTTTGACGATGACTAGACGACTGGCCCACGCTGGCAACGATTCGCGAAGCGCCACCCAGAAGGCTCGATCGGACGTCTTCGAGCGGTGGGCGCGGGCGCTCTTTCTTCAGCGCCGTCACTTGTTACCGCAGTGCGACGTTTTCGATCACGAGGTCGGCTCGGCGCCGACACATCGCCCGCAACGCACGGGCGCGAGAGTGACGAGAAACATGAAGCGCGGAGCATGGCGGCGGAGTTTGAACTTCTTCACCCTCGGAACTCAAGCCGTGCGAGAAGGGCGTAAGTCCTTGATTTCAAGGCAGCACGATTTTTGACGAGGGACAGGTCGGCAAGAGCTGTACCAAATGACAGATGATCTAGGCTAAGCTGGAAATCGACGTCGAACGGGTAGCACGGTGTGTCGCTTTTCATTGACCGAGCGTGCCGGACACCGCCTCGACTTGACATTACCCGTCCGAACGAGCTCCGGGTCAGGCGGCGCCAATCTCCACCACTTCAGCGACCGAGTTTGGGCTCGCCTGCTTCGCGCAGGCCCTCGATGTGAAATTCGATAGCATCTCGGATCAGACGAAGGACTTCCTCCTGATTCTCACCTGCGGCGATGCAACCAGGTAGATCCGGGACGTGAGCTCCCCAGCTTGTCTCACCATGTTCCAGAACGACTAAGTACCGCATTTTACTCTCTCCGCTCATCGAGCAAACCCGCCTGCCTTAGTATGCTCCGAAGGGTTCCCGGAGGGATGTCCATACTTGGCTTGCCCGCCACAGTGACCGTTCCGGCTTTTGGGAATGGCGGAATTACCGATGGCTCCCTCGAGTCCGGGCTAGATACCAACCATCACGCTCCAGAAGCCTGATGAGCTCCCGAACCTTCATCAAATTCTAGTATACGTGATGGTACTGTCAAATTGAGCTGGTGACTGACAGAATGGGCCAATGAACAGCGAGTCACCGAGCTACCACGGATACCGATTTCCGCCCGAAATCATCAGCCATGCGGTCTGGCTCTACCACCGATTCTGTATGAGCTTTCGAGACGTGGAAGATCTGCTCGCACAGCGCGGCATCACGGTTTCATATGAAGCCATCCGACTTCGGTGCATCAAGTTCGGGCCGGCAGACCAGGGCCGAGGTCTCACATGAGCCGACGCGGCAACGAGAGCGGCAAATGCTAAAGTTCAAATCTCCAGGTCAAGCGCAGCAATTCCTGTCCGTGCAAGAACTCGTCTAAAACCTCTTCCGCGTCGGGCGCCAACTGTTGCAGGCTCGCCATCATCGGGAACTGCGAGGTCGCGCCTTCGTCACTTGGGACGCAGTAACATGCGCCCCGTGACTCGAACGGAGACGTCACTCGGCGGTGTAGCTTGCTCGCGCAACGTCAACTTGACAGTACCGAACGAAC
>SMYC01000106.1 GCA_004356105.1 Acidobacteriota bacterium
GACAAGCTCGAGCGTCTGAGTGCGCTCATGCCGGGTGCGGATTTGGCCTCGGTCGTGGAGGCGGCGGTGACAGAGAAGCTCGAGCGGCTCGAAGCCAAGCGTTTTGGCAAGACGAACAAGCCCCGCAAGAGCATCGAGGAAGCGGACACGTCGCCGGGCTCGCGCTATATCTCCGCGCCGGTCAAGCGCTTCGTTTTCGATCGTGATGGCGGGCAATGCACCTTTGTCGACCAAGACGGGCGACGTTGCACCGCGCAAGGTGACCTCGAATACCACCACCACGATCCCTATGGCCGTGGAGGTGACCGCGGCGCCGACAATATCAGCCTGATGTGCACCACGCATAACCTACTGATGGCCGAACGTGACCTCGGTAAGGACATAATGGAGCCGTATCGTCGCTCAGACGATCGGGTCTCCGAGCCTCTTCCCGCTTACGGCGTTTCCGATTCACGATTGACTCCGTCCAGAACGAGTAATCCTGGGCAACGCCGCGGACGATCGCATGTCGACGACGAGCCTGGCTGGGTCGCAGATGCCGGAGCGGGATCCGAGCAGGTCGAGCAAGCGCGCTTCACGTTCGCTTTTACTCGAGCCGAGGTGATCGTCGATACTGAGATCCTCGAACGTTTTTTCTCAGAGACACCTCTCTGAAAAATGACATCTTTTTCTGGCCGCCACCCACACTTTACCTACAGATCATAGGAAAAGCAGGCGTGGACTTGGAAGAATGAACGCCTAAATCTGAACGCAGAATAGAGCACGCCCCTCAAAGTTCATGTGCATGAACTCTCAGCAAGGTGGGGGAATTTATCTGAAAAAAGGTGGGGGATTTAAGTGAGCGCTATAGCTAGGACTAGCCAGGTAAACCTGAAAGCTGTTGAAACGACGTCACTTAGCTCGCGCCCCCAGAAAAGTGCGAACAAAATCCTCACTTCTGACCGGTTAGAGGCTAGGACCAAAAACTCAGCGACAAGAACATTTCCTCTCCTTCTTTTCTTGTTTTTCCTTTGCGCCTTTGCGTCACGCTTTTCTCTTCATCGCTTTGCTCTCGCAAAAATCGTTTAATTTAATTGGGACGCACCCCGAGCTTCACGTCGAACTCCACTATCTGGCTCTCCCGCCACACCGATACACGGACGACATCCCCAACGCGGTGTTTCGTCTCGAGGACCACAGTGAGCTCTTGCCGCGTACGAACAGGCTGCCCACCGATCGCGAGAATGTAGTCCGCCCCCAGAGGAATCCTCAAATTACCGAGTCGTCCCATGCGATTGGGTCCGCGAATACCCGCTTGTCCGGCGGGGCCGCGGCGGAGCGCTTCGGCGACAAGAATGCCGCCACCGCCCGGCGTACGTACGCCATTGCGGTTCAAACGGGCGGCAAGGTTTTTGCTCACATCCATGAGTGAAACGCCAAGGTAAGGGTGCGCGTAACGTCCGTGCTCGATGAGCTCGGGGACGACGCGCTCGAGCGTCGTGGCGGGGATGGCAAAGCCGATCCCCGCCGAGGCTCGGCTTGGGCTGATGATGGCCGAGTTCAAGCCGATAACGCGACCGTCGAGGTCGAGAAGAGGCCCGCCCGAGTTGCCGGGATTAATGGCAGCATCGGTTTGAATGATCTCACCGATGAACCGGCCGTCCGGGCTCTGGATCACGCGCCCGAGCGAGCTCACCACGCCGGTGGTGAGCGTTCGCTCGAGGCCGAATGGGTTGCCGATCGCGACCACAAAGCGTCCGACCTTCAAATCGCGCGAGTTTCCAATGGGGATGGCCTTGAGCACATCCGCCGAGACGTCGACTCTGATGACCGCGAGATCGTTCGATCGGTCGTACCCCACGACGCTCGCGGGCACGCGGCTTTCGTCGTAGAACGTGACATGCAGCTCCCGCGCGCCTTCGATGACGTGATAATTGGTGACGATGTGGCCGAGCCTGTCATAGACGAATCCGGAGCCTGAGCCCTCCTGAGGGATGGGGCGCAAGAAAAAATCGTAGGAAATGCTCCGGCTGGTGATGTTCACCACGCCCGGCCCCGCATTCTCGAACACGAGCATCACCCGCTGCTCGAGGTCTTGACTAGATGCCGTCGCCGCGAAAAAGCTCAAGATCACCCAGATTGCCTTCATTTCACCTCCGCGGCTATTCTATGCCCGCCTTGATTCGGATTTTGGATCGCGCTGAGATAGTATCTTCCCGGTAAACATGCTGCACGCACTTATAGAAAAACTGTCGGACTACCCTCGTTTCTTTCTTTTCTGCCGTGGCCTCCTCGAGTCTAATTTCCGCGTCATCCGGCAGGCGATCGAAGAGCATCTCGGACCGAATCCCGATCGGAAGGTTCTCGATGTTGCCTGCGGACCGGGGGCCTTTTCGGATCTCTTTTCCCCAGGGTCCTATACCGGTATCGACCTCAACCCGAAATATATCCGCTACGCGACCAAGAACTACAATGGACAGTTCTGCGTGCAGGATGCGCGCGCCCTAGATTTTCCCGAGGGCGCGTTCGACGATGTATTAGTTTACGGATTGCTGCATCATTTGAACGACGAAGACGTGACTTCCGTTCTGCGCGGCATGCAGCGCGTGTTGCGTCCTGGCGGCCGCGCCCTCGTGATCGAGGACATCCCGACCGAGTCACGGCTCAATCTCGTCGGGCATCTGCTGCATTGGGCGGAGAACGGGCATCACATTCGCCCGGCAGATGACTATCGGAAGTTATTGATGCCGCATTTTCGATTCGAGGACGAGCAGCTCTTCCGAAGCGGCGTCTGCGACTACTACATGGCGCGCCTCATCCCGCACGAGAACGGAAGCACGAACGAATCCTCGGGATCATGACGACGGAGGCCAGGAATATCGGCCTTCTCTTACTGCTCGCCGCATGCGGCATCCTGCTCGCCTATCAAGCACCCGGGGATCTTTTCTTCGACTTCGGACCCAACGACGCCCGCTACGTCGAAGGTTTTCGTGAGGATTTCGAAGTAGACGAGCCCACCCTCATCCACTGGGCTTCCGAGAGCGCCACCCTGCGGCTCCCGTTCCATATTCGAGGCCCCTACGACGTCACGCTACGCTACAAGCGCCACATTGAGTCGCCGGCTGAGATTCGAGTCTTTTTCGGCGGCGCGCTCGCGGAGACCCGCACGGTCGCGCAGCAAGACTTCGCGCTCTGGAATCTTCACGTCGAAAACACCAGTGGCGGACCGCTCAAAATGGGCATCCTCTCGAGCTCCGACGATCCGCGACCGCTCAGTCTCGCTCTGGACTGGATGCAGATTCGCCCCACGCGGCAATTTGGCGCCGTCCTGCCGAGCGTCCTCGCACTTGTCGCTATGCTCTCATGGGTTATCGCCTTTTACGCGGTGCCCCGGATGCTCGGCTGCGGCCAGCGCGTCTCGTGGGGGTGCGGGGCTTTCGCGGCGCTCGCGCTCATGGCACTTGCGCTCGCTCACAAGATGTGGCCCGTCCACGCCGCTTCGACGCTGGGCCTGCGCACCCACGCCATCGCCCTCTTATTCGTTGGCTTCTATTGGATTCGGAGCCGGAAACAGGACTCGGCATTCGCCACGCCCGAGGCGCGTTGGGCCGTTCTCATCGTCTATCTCGGATTCGCCGTTCGCCTGTTTGCGCTCTTCCATCCCGACTTCTACTACCCGGATGTCCGCACGCACTCGAAGTTCGTCTCTCTCATTTGGACCGAAGGCCTCGACGGTTTCTTTCTGGACTTCATCCGCCACCAACATAGGCACCTGCTCGGACTGCAATATGTTTCTGACCGGTGGCTGGCTTTTCCGTATCCACCGCTTCTCTATTTGGCGATCTACCCGCTCAGCGTTCTGAGGCTCCCGGTCGAAGATTGGATGAAGCTCGTTCCGACCGCCCTCGTCGCGGGGGAAGCGCTCGTCGTCTTCGCCCTCGCGCGACGATTGGGCATGTCGGGCCGCGCCGCGACCTTCGCCGTCGCCCTTCACGCGACTGCGCGCGTTGTCGGCTTCCGCCTCGCCGTCGCATCTTATGCCGCGCTCTTCGGCCATTTTTGGGACACCGCCGCGATTTTCTATCTTGCACTCTTCTTCGATCGCCTCGACCGCCCGCGCTACGCGATCGGGTTCTCGGCTCTTATCACCGTCGCGCTCTTGTCTTACGCAGGTAGCGCGCTCGTGCTCGGGATGTTCGTTCCGGCCTTCTGCCTGGCCTTTGCCTTCGTCGCCAAGGAAAGACGACCACCCACAGCTCGGCTCGTAGGTATTGCCGGCTGGGCGCTGCTCGGCGCGGCGGTGGCGGTGGGCGCTTTCTACCTGCAATACATCCCCGAGCTACTGATTCGCCCGGCGCAGGCCGGGGCTTCGAACGGCGACCCGTCCGGGCTCGTGTCGCTCAGCTTCACACCGTTGCCCGCGCTTTCGATGTCGGTCCACCGCATGAATCTTTTCTACGGAGCCGTCTTCACTCTTCTGACCCTGGCCACGCTCATTTGGCTCCGGCGGCGCCGCGGCGACGTTCTGGCTCGCCCACTCGCGCTCGCCGCCATCGCGACGTTTCTCGGGCTGAATTTCCTGCGAGCGGGGCTCGGAGCGACGCACATCTTTCAGTTCTCGAAAGACGACCTAGTCGTGCTGCCGCTCGTCGTCCTCGCGCTCGCGATGCTTCTCGAGCACGGGTGGCGCAAAAAGACAGGCCGAGTTTTGGGGGCGGTGCTTTTGATCGGATGGATTGGGTGGGGTGGGGTGGCGTTTTCTGGCGATATCCGAAGCCGGTTCATCCGGCCGGACTACCCGCCTCCCGTGAAAGGCGGCCCGCCACCCGCGAGGTGAATGGCTACGCGAAGACCGCGCGATTGCCGCCCGCGCGCTTGGCCCGATACAGCGCTTTGTCGGCAAGCTCGAACAGTTGCACTTCGTCCTCCGCTTGATTCGGAAGCGCGCTCATACCGAGGCTCGCCGTCACGGGTCGCTCGAGCTGACCGAGCTTACCTGCGCGCAGCTGCTGATCAATACTCTCGCACAAGCTGTCGGCGACGCGTTGTCCATCCTCAGCGTCGGTGCGATGCAGAAGGGCCGCGAACTCGTCGCCGCCGAAGCGAGAGATGAGATCCGATGAACGGAGCCGTTTGTGGAGAATGCGCCCGACCTCGCGAAGCACTTCGTTCCCTGCACGGTGGCCTAGCGTGTCGTTCACGAGCTTGAAGTCGTCGAGGTCGACGAGGAGCAGACAGAGAGACGTGTCGTAGCGCTTCGCCCGCGCAACTTCCGTTTTGATCTCGCTCTCGAAATAGGCGTAGTTGTGCAGGCCGGTGAGATGGTCGAAATAGGCCATGAGCTCAGTCTGGCGGAGCGCTTCCCGCTCCATGACGAGCGGATCGACGAGCAGATCGGTCTCGTTCAGGAAGTAGTCGAACGCGGCCGTGCGAAGATCGATCTTGTGCCCACGCGCCGTGGGAAAACGCGCCTGATGCAGGAGGAGTCGCTGCCAGTGATACTCGACCTCACGTGGTTCGAGGTTCAAGCGAAAGAAGCGGAAAATGTGATCCCGTTCGATCTCGTGCCGGGCCTTGTCGGCGTGAGCTACGGTGTCGAGTGGCGTCTCAACGCTCTCGAGCTGCTGATCCTTGAACACAGCAACCTCCAGTTCGAACAGAGGAATTACGCGCGCGGGCCGTTTGGGGGTCCGGCGCATCAGAAGCTTTAGTTGATCTCTGGAATACATTTAATGCTAGCAAGGAACGGTCGACCCGACAAGCGCCCTGCTCCCGCCGGGGCGCACGTCACCAGTAGTGACGATGCCGGTTTACGGTTGTTGCGGCAGGAGAGATCTGTACTAACCGGAGAAAGCTTCGATTCCTTGCAAGAATTTGAGCGGCTGCGGCGGAATCCGCAAGAGGGTAAATCAGTTAGAAGAGGCACGGCGGCGAAAAATTGGGACTGCGCACACTGAGAATGGGACCGAGGCGCGAAGCGCCGAGCACCACGGGCTTAACCGCTGAATGCTGACCACTGACCGCTCGCGGCGGAGATTTGGTTGCGGCTCCGCCGCGCTGTGAGACAATGCGTCCTCGTGTCGTCGCATCGCATCGAGATTCGTGGTCTCCCTTCCCTGCCTGAGATTCGGGAGGGGGATGATCTTCCGGCCATCATTCTCGAAGCGTGCCGGGAAGTGAGTTTCGCGCCTGAAGAAGGCGACATTTTCGTCGTTACCCAGAAGATCGTCTCGAAAGCGGAGGGACAGGTCGTCGATCTGCGCGACGTGACGCCCTCTTCGCTCGCCGCGGGTTTTGCAAGAAGCGCTGACAAAGACCCCCGCGTCGTCGAGGTCGTGCTTCGTGAGGCGAGCCGCATCGTGAAGATGGATCAAGGCATTCTCATCACGGAAACGCGACATGGATTTGTGTGCGCAAATTCCGGTGTCGACGCTTCGAATGTCGGCTCGCGCGACACGGTCACGATCCTCCCGCGAGACCCGGACGCCTCCGCGCGACGCCTGCGAGAAGAGCTCGAGGCCAAGACCGGCCACCAGCTCGCCGTGATCCTCTCCGACACCTTCGGCAGACCATGGCGTGAAGGCGTGACGAATATCGCCATCGGTGTCTCCGGAATGAGGGCGCTCGTCGACTATCGCGGCAGCGTGGACCCTCAGGGACGCTCGCTCGCCACGACGGTGGTCGCCGTGGCCGACGAGCTCGCATCGGCGGCGGAGCTCGTTATGGGCAAGCTCGACCACACACCGGTAGCCGTTATACGGGGTTATCCATTTCAGCCGGGAGATGACGGTGCCAAACCGCTCCTGCGTGCCCGGGAACGCGATCTGTTTCGTTGAGGAGACCGACATGTCACTGGCGATTCTGGGAGGCACGGGAAAAGAAGGCCAGGGGCTCGCGATGCGATGGGCGAGGGCCGGCAGGCAGATCTTGTTGGGCTCGCGCGAGCGGGAAAAGGCAGAGCGAGTGGCGGCCGAGCTCAACGAGAATCTCACCAAGCTCGGTGCACTCAACGAGCTCGGCGAGCTCAACGGGCCGGCCGTTCGCGGCATGAGCAATCGTGATGTCGCACAAGAAGGAGAGATTCTCATATCCACGTTGCCGCATGCGGGCCATATCGAGATCCTCTCGAGCCTGAAGGCCGAGATCGCCGGGAAGCTCCTCATCACGGCCACGATCGCGTGGCCTCCGGGAAGGCTCGACGTTCCCTCGGCGGGAGAAGAAGCACGCGACGCGCTGGGTACATCGGCCCGCGTCGTGGCCGCGTTTCAGACCGTTTCTGCCGGTACGCTTCAGACGATGGACTCGGATCACCAGGAGGACGTGCTCATCTGCTCCGACGACAAAGAGGCCGCCGAGACGACGCGCCGGTTGGTAGACGAGACCGGGCTCAGGGGGATCCTCGCCGGCCCGCTCGAGCGAGCACGGCTGATGGAAGCCATTACCGGATTTCTGTTGAAAATCAACCGCCGCTACGGCGTAAAATCCACTGGAATTCGTATAACAGGAATAGAGGGCAAATAGGCGTGACAACCGACTCGTCGATGGGGACGAAAAGCGCAAAGACGAAGAGAGGTCTTCTGCGCTCGGCCCTCCCGCCGCTCATCACCGCGGGCATCCTCTTTCTGATTTTTCGGAAGGTTCCCTTCGACGCCTTCTTGCAGGCCCTGTCCCACGCGGATTTCACGAGATTCTTTGCTGCGCTTCTTCCCTTCTCGTTCCTATATTTCGCTCTCGATACCGTCGTGCTTTGGTACGTCGTTCGCTGGTTTCACGGAAACCTAGCATTATCGGACCTTCTCCCTGTGCGCGCTGTCGACTACCTCCTCTCGATCCTGAATCACCGCGTCTCTCAGGGTGCGATGATCGTCTACCTCGCGCGTAAACTTTCGACCGGGCTCCTCGAGCTGACGAGCACGATTCTCTGCCTCGACTTCCTCCAAAAGACCCACTTGATCCTTTGGGCGAGCGTGGGAACGCTGTTCGTTACCGAAGAGCTGCCGCGTGCGCTCCTCTTGGCTCCCGTTGCCGTTATTGGGCTTTGGTTCTTGTTTCTGGGCTACATCCATGGCGGCTTTACGTTTCTCGGACGTGTGATGAAGGCGCCCGATTGGCGCCTGCTGCGGACGTTCCGGCTCGCGGGCCCGGAGCACTACATGGGCGTGCTGCTCCTCAAAGCGCCGCTACTGCTCATCGCTGTCTTCGCGCACAGCTATGCGACGCGAGCGTTCGGCTTCGAGATTCCGTTCGCCCGGCTTCTCGCGACACTTCCGATCATCTTTCTCGTCGGAGCGCTCCCCATCAACGTAGCACGGCTCGGCACGACGCCTCTCGCGTGGATTTTCTTTCACGGCGACATCGTGCCCGCGCCCCAGCTTTTGGCGTATAGCCTTGCGGCACACCTGACCTTCATGCTCGCCAATGCTGCCATCGGTATCGGTTTTCTGCCGCGCGCTTACCGCGAGCTCTTCGGAGAGGAGATTCGGCTGTCTGGCTGGAAGCCTGGTTACGGGTGAGCGTTTTTCTCAGCTTCGGGAGGCGTCGCGAGACTCATCCGCGTCCTCTCCAGACTTCCCTGCAGGGCCCCGAGAACTGCCTTCTGAATGAAGGCGCGCTCCATCACGTTCTCTGTCATAAAGACTAGGCCGAGCCCGGCAGGAAAATCGCGCTTTCTTCCCTTCACGGCCTCCGTCCGGCGCGCCACGATCGCTTTCAGCGGCAGGGATTTGTTCTCGCCGGGAAAACGAAGCTCAACCACGAGCGACGTGTTCTTCGCCAGGACAAGGTCGGTAGCCACGAAAAGTCCTGCGTTATTGAGGTCGACGACTCGACCTGTGGACGTGAGGCCGTCGACGAGAAGCCGCGCCTCTATGACGTGGTCGACCGGAATCCGGTGACGCCTGCGACGTTCGCTCATAGATACTCTTACCGCAGCTAACTGCAATCTTCGTACCGGGGAGACGGACAGATAACTAATTTAGAATCAATAGCTTGAGTAAGTGCTGCCCCAAGAAAACGTAGGTTAATAACTACACTTCGCGGAAATGCCACCCCAGGTCGGAATTCAGCACTCAGGATCTCACGCCGTGTGAGCGGCGGCCTAGTCCCCTGTATCAGTAATCAGTAGTTCGTGGTCTAAAGCTCGAGGTCATTTTGTGTGCTGGCGAGGCGTGGCGACGACTTCATATCTAGATATTCTATGGATCTGATCCGCAACGAAGCCAGCGCGCGAAAGAGCCCGAGATTTAGACTGACTACGAATTACTGATTACTGATTACTGATACAGGGGACTAGGTGGACGGCCACTTCACGTGGCGCGGCGTGGCGGAACAGGCTGAGCTGATCGATAGGACTGCGTCTTGCGGTGAGGCCTGTTGCGGTTAGGGACAGATCGGTGATGCGGCGGTCCCGTCTCCTCGACATTTCGAGAAGCCGGCGTCCTGCGCGATCCAAGCTCTCGAGCGTCGCGGTCGGCTTCGGAAGGAGCGTGTACTGCTCGTCGGCGATACCGTCGTCGTAGCCGAGCCGCAATTCGAGCCCCCTCGCCTCTTGGCCGCTCTTCGCGAGCCGCCGCGAAAGACGCCGGGCGAGGATCGAGACGGATTTCAACAACCGCCCGCCACTCGTCGAGTCGGGGCCGCCGCTTTCGAGCCCACGGACGAGAGTTACGAGTTTGGGCGCCTGCGAGCCGAGGAGCTCGCGCGCTTCCGCGGGCGCGAGGCTACCGAGCTCGCCCATCGTTCGAATCCCCCGCGCGTGAAGCTTTTTGACCTGCTCGGGTCTGAGCTCGTCCAGCTCTTCGAGCGCTAGCCCGTCGATGAGTTTCTTCTCGTATCCGGACCGCCAGAGCATCACGCCCCGTGGACGCGCCATTCGGGAGCAGATGCGCGCGGCAACGCGCGTCGCGGCTATGCCGACCGAGCAGTCGAGACCGAGCTCTTGATGCAAGGCGTCTCTGAGCTCGCCGGCCCAATCCAATGGCGATTGTTGCGAGCCGAATGCGGCTTGATGCAACAGGATCGCTTCATCCGCCGACGGCCGCTGCCATCCCTCGGCAAATCGAGCCAGAGCGCCATCGATGCGATCGGTGAGCGAGACCAGGTCATCGAGCCGGCGCGCGGGAGACGCATCGAAGAAATGCTCGATGGTCACATGGACCACAACTTGTTCGCTCGTCATTGCGGGAGGCCGGAGGCTGGAGGGACTCAGTGCACCTTGCCGCCGAGCTTGCCCTTCGCCCAGCCCACGTTCGAATAGGCGTCTTTGTAGATACGAAGGTTGTCCTGCAGGGCGGCGGCCAAAGCCGGAATGAGATTGGCGGGCACGACGACCTTGACCTTCACCGGCGCTGAAATGGTTTGAGTGGCGCCTTCCGGCGTACCCGCAAAGTCTTTCTCACTCAAAGGCCGCATCTGGCAAAACGTGAGCGTAAAGTCGAACGGCGTGTGGCTGACCGCACAAAAGTTGGAGTAGATACTCTCGACACGCTCCCCCTCCTTCTCCTCGTGCGGCACGACCGTGAAGTTGATGGATTTCTTTTCCGACATATTAAGTTCTCTCCCGTCTTTTTCTAGGCTCTAGGCTCTAGGCTCTTGGTTCGTGGTTCGAAGTCAATACTTGCGCAGCACGCCCACGACCACGCCTTGAATCGCGATCTCGTCATCTTGAACGAGAATGGGTTTCATCGTTGGATGAGCCGGCTGTAGTCTGATTTGGTTTTTTTCCCGATAGAATTTCTTGAGCGTTGCTTTCTCCCCGTTCAGTAGAGCCACGACCATTTCTCCGTTGCGCGGGTCGGTCCGATTTTCCACGATGACAAAGTCTCCGTCCCGGACCTGCTCGTCGATCATCGACTCGCCGCGAACACGAAGCACGAAGACGTCCCGATGGCCAATCATATCCTCCGGCACCGCCACGAGCTCCTGGCCTCTAATCGCCTCGATGGGTGTGCCCGCGGCGATGATCCCTGCGAGCGGTACATCGCGCGCCTCCGGCTTTTCATGCCGGGGCACGACTTCAATCGCGCGCGCACGATTCCAGTGGCGCTTGATGAGCCCTTTGTCCTCGAGATTCACGAGATGTTTGTGGATCGTCGAGATCGAGTTGAGGTTGAAATGACGGCTGATCTCTTCGAGACTCGGCGCATATCCGTTCCTGCGGATGGAGTCTTCAATGAAGCCAAGTATCTGCTTCTGCCTCTTTGTCAAAATCATCGCTAGAGCTTCTCCAAATCTTCGCCTCCCATTCTGACGCAAACGAAGGTGAATATCAAGTGGATCTTGCTGTGGTGTGGACTACGCGACGTGAACCAGAACCCGCCGGGAATGGGCGCGACGGCGATGCTCCCACAAGTAGAGCCCCTGCCAGGTGCCGAGCGCCAGTCGGCTCGAGACAACCGGCACGCCGAGGCTTGTGGCGGTGAGAGCGCTCTTGATGTGCGCGGGCATGTCGTCGGGCCCTTCGGCCGTGTGCGTGAACAGCTCATCATTTTCCGGAACGAGACGGTTCAGCCAGGATTCGAGGTCCCGACGCGCCGACGGGTCCGCGTTTTCCTGAATCACGAGGCTCGCGGAGGTGTGCTGAACGAACACGGTGCAGAGCCCCTCTTTGATCCCGGACAAGCTCACCACAGACTGCACGGGAGCAGTGATGTCAACGAGCCCTTGGCCCGTCGACTCGATGGAGAGGGTGTGCAGCATGGTCTCGCAGAGATTCTAGAACAGTCGTCTCAAGCGCGTGTCCCCCATCTCGATCCCTTGTTCACAATAGGTTAGAGATACATTGATTTCTCGTATCGTCAATTTGGTGACACTTTGGGTACAAACTTGGGGATTCCTTTTAAGCGCCTTCCAAGTCTCCATGCGGACAATTTATCATGGTTGTACTTAGAAGGCGCAATGCACGCGTGCACCATTGCGCTGTGTCCGACCTCGTTGAGAGTTGACACCCGCCCCCGGGCGAGCGCGATATTCGTGGCGAGGTACAGGCGCGCCTATGACGACATCTACGTCGTCGACCCCGGCGCTCGTCTTGTGGGACGGGGAATCTAACCGGGGACGACTTGCGGCAGCCGGCGACCGCGCCTTGTATCGCGGTGTGGGTTATTACGTTGAAACAGCAAGGTTTAGGTCATGTTCCGAGTTCCCCTGATTTCCCCCCTTTTCCCCCAGTTTCCCCGTCCTGTTCCCATCATTTTTCCCATCACGGTAGAATAGTCTTGTTTTCATCGCGAAGCCTGATTCCAAACGAACCCAACAGGAGGGTCAGAAACCATGAGCTTCATCGTCACGCTGAACGACGATGTTGAGAAGGAAGTCGATGCCCGCGAGGTGAGGGTCGAGGCAAACGACTAC
>SMYC01000107.1 GCA_004356105.1 Acidobacteriota bacterium
GGCAAATAAATCAGCTCCGAGGCGTCGCGGCCTTCGAGCTACGATAGCGTCTCGGCTATGGAACCAAACCCGCCCGGGGCTCGTAGAAGCTTCGGGAGTTATCTGCATTTGGAGGCACCGGATTGACGAGAAAACATTGTCTGTTGAGCTCACTCTTCGTGTTCTTGCCAGCTATCCTTACCGCGAGCGATTGGCCGCAGTGGCGGGGTCCCGATCGCACCGGCGTCTCGCGTGAGACAGGTCTTGCGCGAGAGTGGCCGGAGGACGGCCCCCCGCTCGTTTGGGAGGTGACCGAGCTCGGAAACGGCTACGGCGCCGTCTCGATCATCGGCGACCGGCTCTACATACAGGGCACGCGAGGAGAGGAGAGCGTGGTTTTCGCTTTGGACGTCGAAGACGGTCGAGAGATCTGGAGCAGGAGCCTCGGGCCACGTTTGGTGCAAGAGCAAGGTGACGGGCCGCGATCGACACCGACATTCGAAGGCGGCGTCTTGTACATCTTGAACGGGATGGGAGAGCTCGCCGCTCTCGACGCCGTCGACGGCTCGGTGCGTTGGCAGAGGAACATCCACGACGACTTCAAAAGCGCGCGAAATCGTTACGGCGTCAGCGAATCGCCGCTCATCGACGGGGACCACGTGATCGTGATGCCGGGCGGAAGCGGTACCACCGTGGCGGCGCTCGACAAAGCCACGGGGGAAACGGTGTGGACGAGCACGGAGCTGAGCGATGCCCCCGGCTACGGCTCTCTCATCGTTGCCGACGTCGAGGGACTCCGCACGATCATCGGCTTTACCCGCGCGGCGGGTGTAGGCCTTCGCGCACATGACGGCAGTCTACTCTGGCGTTACGAGCGTCCATCCAACGAAGTTGCCAATGTCGCGACCCCGATCTATCAATCGGGCCTCGCGTTCTATAGCTCATCTTACGGAGTCGGCGGCGGCGCGATGCGATTACACGTCGACGGGAACACCGTCGAAGCCGAAGAGGCCTATTTTTCGTCCCGGCTCCAAAACCATCATGGAGGCGTGCTTCTCATCGATGGACATCTTTATAGCTTCTTTGGCCGCACGCTCACCTGCGCGAATTTCGAGACCGGTGAGGTAGTCTGGAAAGCGCGCAGCGTCGGCAAAGGCTCGCTCACCTCCGCCGACGGCTTGCTCTTTCTCGTTGGCGAGAACCATCGCGTTGGGCTTGCCGAAGCGAGTCCGGACGGATACAAAGAGGGCGGCCGTTTTGCCATCGAGGATCACGGTCGACCCAGCTGGGCGCACCCCGTCGTCAATGACGGGCGGCTCTACATCAGGAATCAGCACCAGCTGAGTGTCTATGACGTTTCCGAGAGTGGCGTGGGAGGAGAACAATGAGGTTCTGGTTTGTCGCAGCATTGGCTCTCTCTGTCGGTGATGCCCACGCGGCACTGCCGGACTTCTTCGAGATCGAGACCGGCTGGATGTCGGGAATGGTTGTCGGCAGCGACGACACGACGCGCGCTTATCTGGGAATCCCTTACGCGGAACCTCCCATTGGTACGCTGCGGTGGCGGCCACCGCAGCCGCCCGTGAGTTGGAACGCCCTTTACGAAGCGATCGAGTACGGCCCCGCCTGCCCGCAATTGCCGCGCGCCGAAGGTTCCTTCTACGGTAGCCTGAACGAAGAGCTCGACGAGGACTGCCTCTATCTCAACGTTTGGAGTGCCGCGGCAGGTCCGGAAGAGAAGCGCGCGGTCATGGTGTGGATTCATGGTGGCGCTTTCACCCGCGGCTCCGGCGCCCGGCCGTTCTATGACGGCGCCGCGCTCGCGCGCAAAGGCGTCGTGGTGGTGACGTTGAATTACCGGCTGGGCGTTTTCGGCTTCCTCGCGCACCCGGCTTTGAACGCCGAATCCGAGCACGGCGCGTCCGGCCACTACGCCCTCCTCGATCAAATTGCCGCACTGCAATGGGTGCAGCGCAATATCGGGAGGTTCGGCGGCGATCCGGACAACGTCACGATCTTCGGAGAATCCGCGGGCTCCATGGCCGTGTCCGCTCTCGTCGCCACACCACGCGCTCGAGGACTTTTCCATCGCGCGATTGGCGAGAGCGGTGCGCTCCTCGATCGGATGTCGACGCTCGCCGACGCTTCCGCCGCTGGTGAGGAGCTGATGGAAAACGCTGAAGCGCAGGATCTCGACTCGATGAGAGCGCTCAGCACCGAGCGTCTTCTCGAAATCGCTTCCGACAACAGCGTGGTCTTTCCGCACATAGACGGCTGGCTGCTTACGGAACCCATTCGCGACACGCTTGCCGCCGGCCGCCACGCGGACGTCCCCATACTCGTCGGCTCGAACGCAGACGAAGGTACGGCGCTCGTTAGCGACCAAGTTCCCGACTCGTGGGACGTGTTCGTTGCGGATATCGAGAAACGCTACGGTGAGCGCGCGGAGAAATTTTTCGACCTCTATTCGGCCGACGCCGATGGCGGCGCGCGGGGCGCCTTCATGAGCTCGACGCGCGACTCGTTTTTCACGTGCCAGATGCGTCGTTGGGCCGACGCCTCGACGAAGGCCTACCTGTACTACTTCACGCGGGTGCCGCCTCACGAGGAAAGCGCTCGCTACGGCGCCTTCCATGGCGCGGAGATTCCCTACGCGTTCGACAACCTGGACGCGCGGGTTTTCGCGGCCGCTTTCGAATGGGAAGCCCCCGACCGTGAGCTCGCGGAAAAGATCTCGGGTTATTGGGTGAACTTCGCCAAAACGGGAGATCCGAATGGCGACGCGCTCCCGCATTGGCCTGCCTACGACGCCGAGGCGGGGGCCTATTTGGAGCTCGGGGATTCGGTGCGCGCCGGTACGCATCTGAGGCGCGCGGCGTGCGACTTTTTCGACAGATCGGACGGATCCTAGCTCCGAGGGTCGCGATTTAGATGAGGAGAAAAACGGGGGTTCGACGAGGCCGGCGTAGCCGAGGGTGTCATGGCTCGGTGCCGCTTCCTCCTCCTCTTGCTTCCGATTGGGCACGTGCCATTTCGAGCTCCATCTTTGCCTCTTCGACGAGCATCTCTCGTTCCACCACCGCGGTCTCGGCGTCCTCCACGTTCCTGTGAGCGCGCGCGATCTGATCGTGGAGTCGCTCGAGTTGCTCGGTCAAATCAACCGCACGCTTGGTCACCGTATCCTTTGCACGGCGTGCCTCGTCGAGGGACGCCGCGTTCTCTCTTACTAGCTCCTCCGCCCGCGCCACATCATCGCGAGTTTCTGGCGGTTCTTCGCGCTTCGGTTCTTGGACTGGTGCGGGGGCAGGTTGAAGCGCGGCAAAGGCGGCGAAGCCTGGAGGTTCGAGATCGCGGGTGAGCCGGCCGTCCATCGGCTCGGGATTGGCACTTCCGTAGCTTACGAGCGCGTCGAGCGTCGTCTCGACCCTTCGCATTACGATGTTGCTAGCGCTCTCTGCGCTCCGTTCCAACAGCGCGCGCGATGCGCGTAGCGTCCTGAACCGCCTCGAGCCTCTTGCGCTCGGCATCTTCTCGAACGCCTTGTTCGGAGAACGCGTCGCGATAGCGGTCGCCGGCCGCGATGAGCGCTTCGAAAGACAGCGGTTCTTTCCAGTACAACTGGTTCACCGCCCAGGCGGATGCGCTGGGCTTCTCTGAAGATATCGACCTCTCCATAAATCGCCACGATCTGGGATTCGAGGACGAAAGAGACCCCAAACGCGCGACAACAAGGAACCAGCAGAAGAAACTACTGTCCGACCGCAAGCCCTCGTCGCAATACACCCCGCCCTGCGTGCGGAGGAGCTTCCCCTTGCGGACCTGCCCAAGCCCGGCGCTGATCTCGTCGCGCGAATAGGTCGCATGGACATGAAACGGCACACCCGCAAGCGGAAACGTAGGCCGCCGCGCCCGGTCCGCCAGCACCTCCAATAGCTCGACCGTCTCCCGCCGCAACTCCGGCGCCGCCCACAGCTCCTCGAACGCCTCCCCAAGCCGCTTTCGACACCGACCGCTTCCGCGCCAAACGCGTCCTCTTCGTCGCCCACCGCGAAGAGATTCTGCGATTTCATTCAATATCGTTATTTCAACAGCTGTTGAAATAGGCTATTAAAGTGGATGAAAAGTGAGGAGAGTCCAGTGGACTCCGACGCTAGGCAGCCCGGAGCGGGCCGAGGTCACCCTCGGAGATCGGAGAGAGGCCATGTTTCTCGAGCACTTTGTTGATCGCCTCCACACTCACGAACTTGGGGTCGACGAGCTCGATACCAATGAGTGTTCCGGCTTCGCTAAAGTCCAGGACCATCTCCGGTTCGACGCGCTCACTTCGATGAACCTTCTCGCCGTGTTGACGAGGCAAATAGAGATATGCGACCTCAGCCTTCCCGCGCCGGTATGTGACTTGAAGGTGTGGCTCTTTCATCTGTCCTCTCCTGTCACCTCGTAAGCGGTCACCACACCTAAGATCTCCCTATCAGGCTCCGGCTGGACATTGATCAATGATTTCCCAGTCCCGCCCCCGATGCCTAGTTGCGATGATCCAACGACCCTCTCGACGCGCCGATATTCTGCCGCATATTCCAGCATACGGCGAAGGTCCACCTCGGTGAAACCCCGCTCCTCCATTTTTTCCTCGAGGTGCGTCCAGAGGTCGATTTCCCAATTCCACCACGGAGGCCAATCGAATGCTTGCTTCACCATCGTCGCTCCCTGTAAACATAAGGACGAGATCGGAAGCCGCAAAACCTCCCTCCGCGTGATGCCGGTGCACGTTCGTGTTAAGCCTTCGCCCCAAAGCCATGACAGCCCTCTTCTCGACCGAAGTCATCGCTTCCACCCAACGCACTCGAAGTTCACCACGACGGTTACAACCCATGCTCCATCAGCAAAACGCATCTCCTCGAAGGCATCGAGCGCGAGCGCCTCGCACCATTTCACTACATCGGTGTTCCCGATGAGGTCGACTACGCCAGCATCCCTTGGCGGAGTCGCCGCTTCGACGAGGAGGCCCTCACCAACGCCATCGCCACGCAAGAACGCGCCGCCAACGTTTTCGACCAGTACCGAAAACACGCCAGCGAGCGAACCCTGGCTTTCTGCTGCTCTCACCGCCACGCCGATTTCATGGCGGAGTATTTCGGCGAACGCGGTGTTGCGAGCGCCGCTGTTCACTCCGGTCCCAATAGCGCTCCCCGAGCCCAATCTCTCGAAAAATTACGAGACGGCCAGCTCGACGTCATCTTCTCCGTCGATATGTTCAACGAGGGCGTGGACATTCCTGCCCTCGATACAGTCATGATGCTCCGCCCAACCGAGTCCCGTATCTTGTGGCTACAGCAGTTCGGCCGCGGCCTCCGGCTTGCGGAAGGGAAAGACCACTTGACCGTTGTCGACTACATCGGAAACCACCGAACGTTTCTTCTGAAGCCGCAGACTTTGCTCGGGCTCGACAAGGGCGACCGAGAGATCGCTCTTGCTCTCGAGCAGCTCGAGAAAGGCGAATTCGAGTTGCCCCCCGGCTGCGAAGTTACCTACGAGCTCGAAGCTGTCAACATCCTCCGCGCGCTCCTGCGTACCCCAAAAGAGCCCGAAGCCCTACTTGCCTGGTATGAGAGTTTCCGCGAACGACATGAAACACGGCCCACCGCACTCGAAGTTCACCACGCCGGCTACAACCCACGCTCCATCAACAAAACGCATGGCTCGTGGATCGCGTTCGTCCGCACGATGGGCGACCTCACGGAAACTCAAGAACGGGCCCTGGAGAACGATGCGACTCGAGGGTTTCTGACTAGCCTCGACACGACAACGATGACCAAGAGCTACAAGATGCTTACACTGCTCGCAATGCTAAACAAGGACCAGCTTCCAGGCGCTCTGCCCGTCGACGCGCTAGCCGAAGGTTTTGCTCGCCTGGCCCGCCGCAGCGCGAAGCTCCGCCACGACGTCGGCGACGCGCTCGAAAATGAAAAAGCGCTCCGAAAACACCTCGAGAAGAACCCTATCAACGCCTGGGCCGGAGGCAGCGGTACCAAGGGCAAGAAGTTCTTCGCCTACGAAGATGGCGTATTCCGGACGAAGTTCAACGTCGCGTTCGAGGAGCGCGA
>SMYC01000108.1 GCA_004356105.1 Acidobacteriota bacterium
GCCGACGAATATTTAGGATTGCTGTCGCTTCAGCAGGCGCAGTGCGAGCGGAGACGCAAGAGCCCGATCGCGGTGGCTCCCACACTCGGACCAGTATCGAGCAGCTTCCCGCACGCTTGCTCCCGGCTCATATAGGACGCCGTCCCCATAATTGCGCCGAGCGCCGTGCCTTTTGTGAGGGTTGGAGACTGAGACGATTTGCTCCGCGAAGAACGCCTTCGCCAAACCTAAGTCCAGAATCTTGATCTGTCCTTCCCACGTAATCATCACGTTCGCCGGCTTCAAATCACGGTGACCGATGCTCTTCTCGTGGGCGGTTTCCATCCCCTCAGCAAGTTGTACAAAAAGCGGTATCGCGTCTTCGAGCGCCATCGGAATCCGCTTCGCGAGCGTCTCCCCTCCACGACTTCCATGATGAGGAACTGCCGTCCGACGTACTCTTCGAGCCCATAAAGCGTGGCGATGTTCTGATGATTGAGCTGAGCCAGAAGCCGCGCTTCCCGCTCGAACCGAGCCGAACGCTCCTTGTCCCGAGACAGCTCCTCGGGAAGCACTTTGATCGCGACGTCGCGCCCGAGCTTATCTCCAGATGCGAATGCCATCGCGAGTCGATTATGACCCATTCCACTCCCGCAGTGTGGTTTCGAGTAACCAATGTGCTACCCTCACAGAAAAGAAAGGAACTCAGGGATGGCGAGCCAAGAAGCGAAAGCGTTGAAGGTGAAACTTGGAGAGATCCTAGCGCGGCTCTCGGGCGACAAAGACAACCGACCGTCCTTGGAGGAGATGCGCGCGGAGGGTACCGTCTTCGGCGAGCTCGCATCTGAGCCGGAAGGCGTCACGTGGACGAAAGTCGATGCCGGCGGAGTGCCGTCCATCTGGGCCGACTCTGCCGGCGGGTCGACGGATCGCGTCGTCCAGTACGTGCACGGCGGTGGCTACGTGATCGGAAGTGCTGCCGCTTACAGCCGCTTCACAGGCCACCTCGCCAAGTCCGTCGGATGTCCCGTCCTCAGCGTCGACTACCGCCTCGCACCTGAGAACCCGCACCCGGCGGCGGTCGAAGATTCGACGAAGGCGTACCGATGGCTGCTTCAGCAAGGCTACGATCCCTCGCACATCGCGATTTCAGGCGACTCCGCCGGAGGCGGGCTGACGCTCGCTACTTTGCTGTCGCTTCGCGACGCCGGGACTCCCCTTCCCGCCGCGGCAGTGCCCATATCTCCCTGGGTCGACATGGAAGGCACTGGTGAAACCATGGCGACGAACGCTGAGCGTGACGTGCTCGTGCGGGCGCCGATGCTTCACGCAATGGCCTTGATGTTTCTAGGCGGCGGCAGTGCGAAGGACCCGCTAGCCTCACCGCTTCACGCCGACTACTCCGGAATCCCAGAAATGTACATCCAGGTGGGTGGCGACGAAGCGCTGCTGGATGATGCCAGAAGGGTTACAAAGAGGGCGCAGAAGGCTGGAGTCGATGTGACCCTCGAGATTTTCCCCGAAATGCAACACGTCTTCCAGATTGCCGTCGGCGGTGTCCCGGAATCGGACGACGCTGTCGCCAAGATCGGCGCTTACCTACGACCTCGTCTGGGTCTCTAGTATCATTAATAAATGATACGCATGGCCCTCACCCCCGGAACCCACCTCTCTAGGTCCCTACGAGGTCCTTTCGCCAATCGGAAAGGGCGGGATAGGCAAGGTCTACAAGGCCAAAGACACCCGGCTCGATCGGACGGTGGCCATCAATGTCCTCCCCGACCATTTTGCTGAGAGCCCCGAGCGCAAGCCACGCTTCGAGCGCAAAGTCCAGGCGATCTTCAATCTTCAGCATCCACATATCTGCACCCTCTTCGAAGAGACAGCACCGAAACGCCCAGATGTCGGTCCTCTTATCGGTCGGCTTCCCGCGCGCTTGCTCCAGGCTCATGTAGGAGGCCGTCCCCATGATGGTGCCGAACGCCGTGCCTTTCGTCAGGGTCGGCGACTGAGCCGACGCCGCGGAAACGCTCTCGTCAGGAGTGAACGCCTTGGCGAGCCCGGAGTCCAAAATCCTGATCTGTCCTTCCTGCGTAATCATCGCGTTCGAAGGTTTCAGATCGCGATGAACGATGCCCTTCTCGTGCGCGGCTTCCATCCCCTCGGCAAGTTGAATGAAGAGCGGGAGCGCGTCTCCGAGCGCCATCGGGATGCGCCCCGCAAGCGTCTCCCCTTCCACAACTTCCATGATGAGAACCAGCGCTGAGACAGCGTGGCCGAGAATCAACGCGTTAGCAAACCTGCCGTTATAAATCGTTATATTCGATAAGAATCTCGTTCGAACGAGATTTCAAGAACAAGATCGGTACTCCGCTGCGAGCAATCGGAACGGACCGCGCTCGTCGCGAACGCCTGCCGGAGAGACGAATTTGTCGGTCAAGTTCGTCGTAGCTTCGTGCGCCCCACTCCCTCCCCTGGTTGCCCACTCCCCGCCATTGTCGTAACATCGTCTGCACGCACTACCTCGTTCTCGAGCTCGTTCCTGGCGAGACTCTCGCGGAGCGCATCGCGCGCGGTCCCATCCCATTGGAAGAGGCTCTCGACATCGCGACCAAGCATCATGCCCACACCACACACGGTCGAACACCCTGAGGAGCTCATGTCCTTTCTCTTTGCCCGTCACCCTGACGTGAAGAGGACAAAGCTGCGCCAGTGGCTCGAGCACGGGTCGGTTCAAGTCAACGGACGGTCGGTAAAACGCTCCAACCACCCTCTGCATACGGGGGATGTGGTCTCGATTCGTGCCAAGAACGAGGTGCGCGCCGAAGGTCTGTTGCCACCGGGAATGCGGGTATTGTTCGAAGACGAATCGCTCATCGTCATCGAGAAGCCCGAGCGTCTGCTGAGCATGGCCAGCGCGACGGAACGGGACGAGACCGCCTATGCGTTTCTGACGGACTACGTGCGCGGCGGTAATCGTCGGAGCCGGAAGCGGGTGTGGATCGTCCACCGGTTGGACCGCGAGTCGTCCGGGCTAATGGTCTTTGCCAAGACGAAAGCGGCCAAGCGCGAGCTGCAAGCAAATTGGTCCAAAACCGAGAAACGCTACCTGGCAGTAGTGGAAGGAGCGCCACCGGCTGACCAGGGCGTGCTGGAGTCACACCTCAATGAGAGCAACTCGTATAAGGTCAAAAGCGCCCCTCGCAGTGCGCGGACACGCCATGCGGTGACCCATTACCGCGTGATGAAGCGCACCGCGACCCGCGCGCTGCTCGAACTGACACTTGATACCGGTCGGCGCAATCAGATCCGCGTGCATCTCACCGATGCGGCATGTCCGATCATCGGCGATCACAAATATGAGGCCCGCACGAATCCCGCTCGGCGCCTGGGATTGCACGCGAGCTCCCTGCAGTTCAAGCATCCGTTGTCTGGCGAGCTTCTAAGGTTCGAGTCACCTCTGCCGCAGACGCTGTCGCGGCTGCTGTGATCTGTAGCTGTAGGGCTCGTGGGTTTGTTCGGCGGCGATTCAACCACTTGGCCAGGTCTCCACAGGGTTGGCCGCAGTTGCCGAGGAGCTGGGAGAAGAAGTCGACGCTCGCGTAGACGCAACTGTCCACGCGATTGTCTTTGGCCTTCCCCCAGGTGGGTAACCCCGTCGCCCGGACCGACCTCCGATCCGGGCGGGTTAAGGTTAAGGAGCTGCACCCGCTTGCCCGGGGGCGTCGTCGGGCCGCCGAGGGCCTCGGCGAAAGCCGTCACTTTGTCTGAAATCTCGGCGCGCCAATGAGCGAGATCGTCCGCCAACATCTCGCATCCGGACGTTGGTGCCTGAATCACTTGGTACACGCACGGAACGTTTTGGCTGCCCAATTCACTCCGCGACAATCGCTTGGGAATCATACTGAGTCAACGGTCCCGCTACTTGCCCACAATCCACCATCGTCGTAACATCACCGGGTTGTGTCGCTCGAACCCGGTCACCAACTCGCCCACTACGAGGTCCTAGAGCTCATCGGCAAGGGCGGGACGGGCGAGGTTTACCGGGCCCGCAACACCAAGCTCGGTCGGGACGTGGCCATCAAGGTCTTGTCGGAGGAGTTCTCCCAGGACAAAGAACGTCTGGAGCGCTTCCAGCGGGAGGCCCGGCTCCTGGCCAAGCTGAACCACGCGAACATCGCCACACTGCACGGGCTCGAGGAGCATCACGGCCAGCTGTTTCTCGTCATGGAACTGTTTTTTGGCGAGACTCTAGCCGAACGGATTGCGGAGGGCCCGATCCCGCTCGATGAAGCCATCCCGCTTTTCATCCAGATTGCCGAAGGTCTCGAGGCTGCGCATGAGAAAGGGATCATCCCTCGGGACTTGAAACCGGCGAATATGAAGATTGGGCTGGACGGGCAAATCAAGATCCTCGACTTCGGGTTGGCGAAGGCATTCGGCGGAGAAGAAGTGTCCGCGGTCGAGTCGTCTCAATCGCCGACGCGGACCAAAGGTACTGCGCTCGGCACCATCATGGGCACCGCCTCTTATATGTCCCCCGAGCAAGCGCGAGGCAAGACGGTCGACAAGCGCACCGACATTTGGGCGTTCGGCTGCGTGCTCTTCGAAGCGTTGACGGGGACGAAAGCCTTTGACGGTGAAACCGTAAGCGACATTATCGGTGCGGTGCTTCGGGCCGAGCCGGACGCGGCGCGGCTGCCTTTCGAGACCCCGGTTTCTGTCCGGAGGCTGTTCTTGCGGTGTCTGCGGAAAGATGGCCGGGAACGACTGCACGATATCGCCGACGCTCGCCTCGAGCTCGAAGAGAGAGCTACGACGTCGAGCCCAGCGGTGTCTTCGACACTGGCGTCGCGGCGGCGGGTGCTGGCGCTGGTTTTGACCGCAGTCATGCTGAGCAGCTTGTCCATGTGGTGGATGATGCGGCACGAGGCATCGCCGTCGGCGCCGGTAACCCGCTTCGCCGTCGCGGCGCCCGAAGTGTATTCCGCTCGTCGCTCGATTGCCCTATCGCTTGACGGCAGCCGACTCGCTTACACGAGCGAGGCGGGAGTACAGCGACGCCTCCTGCTGCGGCGCATGGACGAGAGCGATGCCACTCCGGTTCGCGGAGCCGAGGGAAGCATCGAGTACCCGTTCTTCTCTCCAGACGGCGAGTGGATCGGCTTTTTCGCCGACGGCCAGATCCAGAAAATCCCTGTCGATGGCGGAACTCCGGTGACGCTGTGCGCCGCCCCCTTTCACACAGGTGCGAGCTGGGGTGACGACGGCTTCATTATCTTTGGCACGAACTCAGGTCTTGCGCGCGTGTCCGATACTGGCGGCGAGCCAGAGCCCTTGACACGTGTCGATCCTGACGCGGGCGAGCTCCAGCACCGCTGGCCGGACGTGTTGCCCGACGCGACAGCCGTTCTCTTTACGGTACGCACGCGAACGGATTTCCGTATCGATGTCCTGTCCCTGGAGACTGGCGAACGACATGCCGTCCACCCCGGGTCCGATGGGCGGTTCAGCTCATCCGGACACTTGATCTTCTACCGAAGAGGTTCACTCTTTGCGATACCGTTCGACCCCATCCGTCTCGAGACTTCGGGTGCCGACGTTCCCTTTCTCGCAGACGTTCAGGTCATCGGACCGGCATCTATAAACTACGGCCTGTCTCGGAACGGAACGCTCGTCTATACCAACCGAAAATTCCTACCGAACGCGATCGTATGGGTGGCTCGGGATGGCGCTCCCGTCCCGGTATTGGAAGGCCATTCGTTCGCGAACCCCCGCCTTTCCCCGGACGGAGACCGGCTCGCCGTCAGTATCGTCGGCCCGTCGTCTTCACATGTCTGGACGTACGATCTCCGTCTGGGTTCCTTGAACCGCTTCACCTTCGAGCAAGCTAACCACCCGATGTCGAGTCCCGACGGTAGCTGGATCGTCTTCAGCTCCGAGCGAGACGGCGCCTGGGGGATTTATCGCAAGAAGGCAGATGGAACCGGAGGCGCAGAGAAGCTCGTCTCGATAGACAGTGGATGGATGACCGCGGCTTTCTTCGCGTCTAACGGCACCGCCCTCGGCTTCACGAGAGTCTATACGTCAATGACCGGCACGTTGATCGTGGATCTGGCGGAAGATGCCGTCCCCCAGCCTCTGCTAGACGAAGAGTTCTCCGAGATCCACGATTCTCTTTCCCCCGACGAGCGCTACTTCGCCTAATAGCTCGAACAAATCCGGGCGCTCGGAGATCTACGTGCGGCCGTATCCTAGCCTCGACGGCAAGTGGCAGATCTCGACCGAAGGCGGCGTGCATTCCACGTGGTCCGCCGATGGCCGCGAGCTCTTCTATCGACGAGGAACGGTGATGATCGCGCGACTTTGACCCAGATGCACGCCCCCCTCACGGCGATTCACAGATTCTCTTCGAAGGTGGCTTCGAGGTGAGTCGCTACAACAGGAACTATGACGTGGCTCCCGACGGCCGCTTCTTGATGGTGAGGGCGACCGGCGAGCGCCGACCCCCAGAAATACACGTCGTTCTCAACTGGTTCGAAGAGCTCGAGCGGCTCGCCCCTACGAAAGACTGAGCTCATCTCGTTTGAACGAGATCTCTCAGACGGCAACGCGTTGGTTGCCCACGGCCCTCCCACCACGAAATCTTCGAGCCCATCATCGGCAAAGACGGGATGGGGTCCCGCGAGCCCAGCTTTACGACCCACTCCCTGTCCATCTCAACGTTCCCAAGGGTTGAAGTAGGAACATTCTGTCACTTGAAAATGCTGAACGTTCTCCGTCACGACTGTCAATTCCCTTTCCAGAGCGGTCGCAGCCAAGAGCGCGTCCAGGACCGGGACCCTTCTGCCGGCTTTTTCCGCCACTCCCGCTAGCTCTCCCCAGCGAGTCGCGACTCCTAGGTCGACATCCAGAACGCGACCTGCAAACCGACTCGCAAGGTCCTGATCGACCCAGGCCTGTAACTTCTTCCGTCTGCGACTTTCGATGAGCTTGCTGACTCCTTTTTGCAGTTCACCGAACGTGATGACGCTCAAGTACAGCGAAAGCTCTTCCTGCTTCTGCAGCCAGCCTACAACGCCTTCATTGGGTTCTTTCTTGACCAACTCGGAGAGTACGCAAGTGTCGAGCAGGTATCTCACAGCTCGACATCCCTTCCGTAGTCGGCGGATCGTCCGACGTCGAGATCCGCCCCTACCAGAGGAGATTTGCGCAGAAAACCCACGAGACTCCCTTTCGGCGTGGTGAGTCGCTTGAACTCTCCTATCGAAACGACGACCGCTGTTTCCTTTCCCCGCCGCGTGATGGTCTGCGGTCCTTCCGCGATGGCGCGGTCGACGACCTCGCTGAACCGGTTCTTGGCATCCTGTAACGCCCAGACGCGTTTCATTTTTCCTCCAAGCTAGACTGTCTAGCTCTATTTTAAAATCTCCGTGAGTCGCCTGTCAAGAGTTCTCCCGATGCGCTCTTCGCAATACCGTAGCAGGGAATGCAAGCGACGACTCCTCCGCGCATCTCGTTTGAACGAGGAGTTCTCTAGAGACAAAGAGAGGCTCGAGCGTTTCGAGCGAGAAGCCCGGCTCCTCACCCAACTCAACCATGCGAACATCGCCACACTCCACGGCCTCGAAGAGCACAACGGACACCAGTGCCTCATCATGGAGCTCGTGGAAGGCGAGACGCTGGCCGAGCGCTCGGATATCTGGGCGTTCGGATGCGTGCTGTTCGAGGCCATCACGCGTCGCGCTCCGTTTCTTGGAGAGACGCTGTCGCCTGGACCTGAGCTCACTGGAGATCCAAATCTTGTGGGAGCCAGCCGAGCCAATCAAACAAGCTCTTTATCTGCCGTCGGGCCATCTCGTCTACGGCAGCGCCGGGGACATCATCGCGGTTGCCTTCGACCTTGCCACCCTCGAAGTTCAAGACTCCTCGTGTTCATGGAGCCGAGATGGCCGTCTCGGGTCGACGGCGGATCGGAGCCCCGTTGGTCTTACGAGACGGGCGAGCTGTTCTTTCGCAACGGCAACGTTTGATGGTCACAAACGTGCAGACAGACGGAGGTTTCGAGCTCAGCGAACCGCGGCTGCTCTTCGAGGCGAACTATCTCACGTCCGGTGTCGTCAACTACCACGTGGCTCCAGACGGACAGCACTTCGTCATGAGCGAGACTGACCCCAATGGCGACGGGCGGCGACTCGAGATCGTCCTCAACTGGATGCTGACGAGCTCGAACGTCTCGTTCCTACGGAAGATTGAACTCTCGCTGAAGCGGACCTAATCGTACTGGACTCGTTAGTCAAACAGTATCTATAGTGATACTATTAATCATGTCCAGCATCGAAGACATCATGAAGCAGATGCGGACGAATCCGAAAGGAATTCGCTTCAAGGACTTACGTCAGGTGTGCGATTCGTACTTTGGCAAACCTCGGACGAGCAGCACTAGCCATAGGCTGTACAAGACGCCATGGCCAGGCGACCCCAGGGTGAATATCCAAAACAAGAAGGGAATGGCTAAGGCATATCAAGTAAAGCAAGTCCTCAGGGCGATTGAGCTAATGGAGGTTGAGCGTGACACTGGCGAATGACAGATATACCTATCGAGTAACCTGGTCCGACGACGACGACGAATATGTCGGGCTGTGCGCCGAGTTCCCCAGCTTGAGTTGGCTCGCCAAATCTCCGGAATCCGCTTTGAGGGGAATTCGCAAGGTGGTCGCAGATGTAGCAAAGGACATGCGGCGCAGACGCGAACCGATTCCAGAACCACTTTCGTGCAAAAACTATAGCGGCAAGTTTGTGGTGCGCGTACCTCCGCACACGCACAGGCGTCTAGCAATCGAAGCAGCGGAAGCCGGAGTTAGCTTGAATCGACTTGCGAGCGCCAAGTTGAATCGATGAGCACGTGGGCCTTCGATTGGTGGCCCAAAGGTTCTGCGCAAGTGACTCACCAACCTGTGAAGAGGACGCCGTCTCCTGATACAGGGAACTCCGAGCATCTCGTTTGAACGAGATGCGCAGACAGCAACCGCTAGTTGCCCACCGGCCCTCCACCGTGGTCGGGAAGCAGCGCACGAGAAGGGGACCCGCAAACCTTCGTAGAGGCAACGCGAGCCAACGTGTCCCGCTCAGAAGTCGGGTGTCACGTGCCAGGTGGGTGGGAACGGTTCGTCGTCCCCAGATACATCTCGTTCAAGCGGGTCGAGCTCACCTTCGAGCTCGTCGATGCGCCGGTCGAGGTCGCTTTGCAAACCCGCGACCGGCCGTGCACCTAGAAGATACCAACGAGCTAGCCGATGAAGAGCCCCATCCGTCGGCGTAACGATCTGCGTAGTACCGGCAATTCGGTTACCCGACCGCTTCTGTCTGCTCTGGCATGGAGGGGCTCCACTTTTCGAGCATCTCTTTCAACAGCTTCGGGGTCACCGGCTTACTCAGATAGTCGTCCATTCCCGCGGCCACGCATTTTTCACGGTCGCCCGCCATGACGTTTGCCGTCAGGGCGATGATCGGCGTGTGGGTCGCCTGCATCCTGCGAATAGCCGCGGTGGCTTCGTAACCGTCCATTTCTGGCATCTGGCAGTCCATGAAAATCACGGCATACGGAAACGCCACCACCATCTTCACGGCTTCAGCGCCGTCGGCAGCCACATCGACGCGACAGCCAAGCTTTTCTAGCAACCTCACCGCGACTTTCTGGTTCACAACGTTGTCCTCTGCAACCAACACTCGGACGGTAGCGGGAGCTTCCGACTGAGCGGCAGCGGGATGAGCAGACTCGGCAAACCTATGCCGGGTGACCAGGCCGGCTTCAGCCCCCTCTTCGTGTGCGGCCCACGCCGTAGCCAGAACGTCTTTCAACTGGCTTTGGTGCACAGGCTTCACCATGTACCCAGAGAACCCAACTTCCTCCATTCGTTTCGCGTCGCCGCGACGACCGACTGAAGTCAGCAAGACGAGCACAGTGTCTTTCAGTGCTGGGTCCGCCTTGATTCTCCGCGCAAGGGTCAGTCCGTCCATACCGGGCATCTGGAAGTCGACGATGGCGATCTTGAACGGGTCCGCGGACTCGACGGACTCTCTGAGCGCGTCGAGCGCGCTGGCGCCGGATCCATACCCGCTGCTACGCATCCCCCAGCTCGTAACCTGCGCATGGATCACGCGCCGGTTGACGTCATGGTCATCTACAATGAGGACTCGAGCTCCGATGAGACTCGCTTTCGCCGATGGTGCAAGCGGCGGGTTGGGATCTTCGGGCAGTGGCAGCGTAAACCAGAAGGTGGATCCCTCACCCTCCTGACTGGTAGCGCCAATGGATCCTCCCATCAACTCGACGAGCTGCTTCGAGATCGAGAGCCCAAGCCCCGTGCCTCCGAACCGCCGGGTGGTTGACGCATCGGCCTGCGTAAAGGGATCAAACATCGTGGCTAGTTGTTTCGTGGGGATGCCAATCCCCGTGTCGGTTACTGCCAGGCGATAGTGACCTTCTGTCCAGCGTCAGTCTTCTCTACGGAGATCAAAACGTGGCCGTCCTTTGTGAACTTCACCGCGTTCGATACAAGGTTGGTAAGGACCTGACGGATGCGTCCAGAGTCACCGATCACGTGGCGTGGTGCGTTCGGACTGTAGTCGACGACGATCTCGACTCCGTTCTCGCACGCATGAACGGCGTGCTCGTCCCCAACGTCTTCGGTGGAAACGAGAAGATCGAATGGAATAGGCTCGATGTCGACCTTCCCCGCTTCAATCTTTAGAAATCGAGTATGTCGTTGATGAGCGCCAGCAGCGAATCGGCAGAGCGACGAATGGTCTGAGCGAAGTCCCGCTGTTCGGGGTCGAGTCTCGTGTCTAGCAAGAGCCCGGTCATTCCGATAACGCCATTCATCGGGGTCCGAATTTCATGACTCATGTTGGCCAAGAACTCGCCTTTGGCGATGGCTGCGTGCGTCGCCGCTTGCAGAAGCTCGGCGAGACGCCCGACCATGTCCGTCAGGCGGCCCGAGAGGGCGTTTATCTCTTGAACTCGCGTGTCTAAGACACCTAAATCACCTAACTCACGTATCTGATCTATGTCGCCTCCGGCGATCGCGTGAATGGTGTCGGCTTGGGCAGCGAGCTTTGCCATTGGCTCACTGACCGTCCTTGCAAGGGAGCGATTGACACGCCAAAGAATCGCGAACCCAGCCCCCATAAGGAACAGGTAGAAAGCGGCGAGGATTAGTTGGAACCTGCGAATGTCTTCGGCCAACGTGTCGCGAAGCGATTGCTTGGTCGTGAGGATTTCGCCTGCAAAATCAGTGAGCCGATCCATCCAGCGAAGAAGCGATACCTCCACTTCCGCGAGCGCTCCGCCAGACTCTCCTCGACGACGCTTGGGTGGCTTCATTGCGAACCCGAAAGAGGACCGGCTCGTACTCGCGCAGATAGGACTCTTCCGACGCCGCACGGCGAGCATGGACATCCCTCTGAATCTCGGCAAATCGCTGCTGAGCGTCCTCGCTCAGCACGAGCAGGCGGCTGATGGTCTCCCGATCTCGAGTCCGCGCGGCTCGAAAGTACTCGCCCCGCAGTTCAATGACGGTGCGGTGGAAGCGATGAACGGTGGATATCTCCGCATCAAATTGGCGGACCCGCGCTTCCGTTTCACTAAGAACAAACATGGCCATGATAAACAACACCGCGAGCACACCCATGATCCCGGCATTGACCGTGAGGTTTGCCCGCATGAGCTGCCACAGCGGACGCCCGACTGGACTCGTTTCAGGGCTGTCGCCAGCTGTCGGGCCCTCGGGGCTCATGCGGATCCTTACTCAACCCGACGAAAGACCTGCACGCGGTTGTTGGCGGTGTCCGCCACAGATACCCTCCCGTCGGGAGCAACAACGATCCCATGGAGGTTTCCGAACTCCCCCTCGCCGGAGCCCTCCGAGCCCCATTGCGTAATGAACTGACCTTCGGGTGTGAAGACCTGCACGCGCGCGTTGCCAACTTCGGTGGTGTAGACCCTGCCGTCCGGCCCGTGGGCAATACCCGCGGGGTTCCGAAACTGGCCGGGCCCGCTCCCTTCAGTGCCCCACTTCCGGAGGAAACGGCCGTGCAGATCGAAAACTTGGATTCGATGGTTCCCATAGTCGGTGACGAACACTTCACCATCTGGAGTCACCTTCGCTGCCTCGGGTCGGATCATCTGCCCGTCTCCACTCCCTCGCTCCCCAAACCGGAATTGGAACTGTCCATCCAGATCGAACACATCCACGCAGTTGTTTCCAGCGTCTGCGAGATAGAGCAAGTCGTTGGGTCCAATCGACATGAACTCGGATTCGATCGTCTGTCCCGGTTCGCTTCCTAGCTCAGAGAATGTGAGCTGATGCTCGAGGTTGGCATTGAACTTCTTGACGAAGCCGCCGAGATAGTCCGCCACGTAGATGTTGCCCGCGCGGTCGACAGCGATACCCTCCGGCTTCTGAAAGCCGTTCGGTCCGTCTGTGCTATCACCGAAGGCGCGAAGAAACTGCCCTTCTGGCGAGAAGACCTGCACATTGACGTTTATCGCATCGGTGACAAGTAGGTTTCCTTCGCCGTCGATCGCGAAGTCTTCGACGTATTGGAACTGCCCCTCGCCCGAACCGTCGCTGCCAAAAGCGGTAACAAATTCGTATTCCGCGGACCCCTGGACCTCAAAGAGTAGAATCCCGGCACCGATTGCGATTATCCCCGTGATAACTCCGAGCAGTACCTTCTTCATCATCTCCGCCCTCTCTGTACTGGCGTCGGCGCGTCAACGAGCCGGGTCACGGGTGACCGGATCGTCCTCCACAAGCAGCGCGCACAACACTCCCTAGAACCACGAGAGCCCTTCTCGAGCCCAGATCGCGGCACCGACCCCAAGCTATTATTGATGCCTAGTCATCCTACTAATCGGCTCAGGACGCGCTGAACATTAGCTTTAACGGGGCGAGGCCGGGGGTTTGGCCGGGGCGCGAGAACGTCCTGTGTCACGATGAGCCGCTTGGCCGCCGGACTGAACAACAAGGAAAACCAGTTTTCACCCACCGCTATTGGAATAATAGAGCCCGCGGTAGGCCACTTCGAAACGCTCCTTCGCCGAGCCGGCTTGGCTGATCTCGTTTGAACGAGATGCCACACGGCGACGCGTCAGTTGCCCAGAGTCCTCCACCCGAACATCGCTTCTATCTACGGTTTGGAGCAGTCCGCGCATCTCTCCCGACAGAAGTCAGGTTGCCCTCGATGTGCGTGACCGGGAGATGGACATCTGGATCTGGCATTTCGCGCGGGAGACGCTGACGCGATTCACCTTCAACCCGGGTATGGAGCAATATCCAGCGTGGACGCCCGATGGGGTGCAGGTGGCATTCACGTCCGAACATGAAGAGGGAGGCATCTACATTGGCTCCGATAGCGCGCCCGGATGGAGCTACGATATCTCTCCCGATGGCGAGCGCTTCCTGATGATCAAGGATGTGAGCTCTGACGGGACTTCGCCGCAGGAGCTCATACTCGTCCAGAATTGGTTCGAAGAGCTCGAACGTCTCGTGCCCACGGAAAATTGAAACGACGCGCATCTCGTTTGAACGAGATTTCCTAAACAGCAACGTGCCGGTTGCCCACGGCGGTCCACCGTCTTAAGATCGTCGGCGCCATGTCACTCTAAGACCAGTCCTCGATGCGCAATCGCGGTACGCGCTCGAAGTGCACGAGGTTGTGCGTGACAAGCGTGAGGTCGAGCGAAAGGGCATGAGCAGCGATCATCGTGTCTTCCAATCCGATCGGAATCCCGGCATCGAGAAGCCTCGCGGCGAGAGTGCCATATCGACGTGCGGCCTCGCGCTCATAGGGAACCACGTGGAGAATCTCGAAAAGCCGTTCGCAAAGACCCTTCAGTTTGCGATTCGAACGTCGTGCAAGTCCCAGCTCAATTTCACCGACGACTATCGGACTCGTGCAAACCTCGGATGGGCCCACGGCACGGAAATGTTCTTCCACTTTGCCTTCGCCGCGGAGAATGAAGCTCAGCGTATCCGTGTCTAGAAGATACTTCATCGATTGAAGCGGTCACGCGCCTGCTCGAGCGGGCGGCGCGTTGGCGTCTCTAAGTCCGAAACACCGCCAAACAGCTTCCAAAAGTCGTCCGGCCATTCATCGAGCGACTCGACGATGAGGCAATTGCCCTCCCGACGAATGCGGACCTCTTTTTCTTTCTCATCGAAGCGGAGCTCTTTCGGAAGGCGGATTGCTTGGCTCCGTCCGTTACGGAAAAGCTTTGCCCGATACTCAACGTTCTTCTTTTTGACTGCCACAAAAGATATATACCATGGTATATATCCTATTAGCAAACGAGAGGTCTGTCTCGGGGCTCATGGCCTTCGGACGCGAGGCTTGGGCTCGCGCACCTTGATTTGCCGCTCGAGTTTCAGCTCTCTCGAGTGATGATGCGGCACCATCCGAAGTGCCTTGGCGCCGGAAGATGGTTCTAGGGCGAGAGAATTCCTCCCAATGTAGATAATAACGCCGGGTTCCACCGACGACGGTGCTTCGGTGCACCGCCCATGCGCTAGAACCGCAACTCAGACTCCCACAGCCGCAGCTTGTTTCCTAGGGCCACAGCTCATACTGGAAACACAGGCATGATCGAGCACGGGATGGAATGCTCGGCCGGGATGTCGCGATCAAAGTCTTGCCCGATGAATTCGCCCAGGACACGGAGAGGCTGAGACGGTTCCAGCGCGAGGCCAAGCTGCTCGCCGCGCTCAACCATCCGAACATCGCTTCGATCTACGGGCTCGAGCAGTCCGATAGCGCGAATTACCTCGTCCTCGAGCTCGTTCCGGGAGAGACGCTCGCCGCGCGGATAGCACGAGGTCCGATACCGGTAGACGAAGCCCGCGAGATCGCGTCGAAGATCGCAGACGCCCTCGAGGCAGCCCATGAACAGGGCATCGTCCACCGCGATCTCAAACCCGCCAACATCATGCTCACGCCGGACGACAAGGTCATCGTGCTGGACTTCGGTCTCGCCAAGGTGTTCGTCGACGAGACGCCCAACGCCGACAGCTCCATGTCCCCCACCCGCCTTCGCCAAGGCTTCGGCGAGGCAAGCCCAGATGGTACCCGCGTCGGGGTGATTCTCGGAACGGCTGCCTATATGAGCCCGGAGCAAGCAAAGGGCAAGCATGTGGACAAGCGGACCGACATCTTCGCGTTCGGCGCCGTGCTGTTTGAGATGTTGACCGGCAAGCGAGCGTTTGCCGGCGAAGACGTATCGGAGACGCTCGCTTACGTTTTGACGAAAGAGCCAGACTGGAGGGCCCTTCCTGCCGAGACACCCGCCACGCTTCGCCAGGCGCTGCGAGTTTGTCTTACGAAAGATTCGAACCGCCGAGCGCACTGCATCGCCGACGTACGACTCGCCATCGATGGTGAGTTCGAGACCACAACGGAGGTTTCCTCCCCGCCGACCGGTTGGCGACCTTCGTGGGCGGTCGCGGCCGCGTTGGCTCTCGCAGCCGTCACCGGCACGGCGATATGGAATCTGAAGCCGGAAGCTCCGAGACCCGTCGCAAGGGTTTCGATAACGTTGCCCGACGTCTTGCCAGCTTGGGTTAATCAGGTCATGGCCATCTCCCCTGACGGTACACGAGTTGTGTACAGCGCCAATAACCAACTCTACGTCCGCGCCATGGACCAGATCGAGACGACGGCCCTTCGAGGCACGGAAGGTGGTCGCACGCCCTTCTTTTCTCCCGACGGTGAGTGGGTCGCATTCTGGAGCCAGGGGACACTCAAGAAAATCCCCATCGGTGGTGGCGCACCGGTGAGCCTATGCGACGGGCAGGGTCGTTGGGGAGCGCGGTGGGGAGCCGACGACACGATCGTCTTCGGCCAACGGGGAGTTGGGATTCTGCGTGTCTCCGCTGACGGGGGAACGCCCGAGGTTCTCGTTCCGGTCGAAGCGGCGGGAGAGGTCATCTATGGACCGCAAGTCTTGCCGGGCGGAAACGCCGTACTCTTTGCGCTCGGGGACACCAACTCCACATGGGACGAAGCGCAGATCGTCGTGCATTCGCTCGACAACGGCGAGACAAAGGTCCTGGTCGAAGGCGGTCGAGATGCCCGCTACCTCCCCTCAGGGCACCTCGTCTACGTGCGGGATCAAACGCTCTTCGCGGCGCCGTTCGATGTGGACCGGCTAGAGGTGAGGGGCGGTTCCGTCGCCGTGGTCGAGGGTGTCATGGGCTATCGTTCGAACTCGGGTGCGGCGCAGTTCAGCGTCTCAGACACTGGGTCGCTAGTGTATGTCTCCGCCGGAAGGCTGGTGAACCGCGCGCTCGTCTGGGTTGACCGGGACGGAAGAGAAGAGGCGCTGACCGCAGAGCCTCGAATGTACGCCTTCCCGCGTATCTCACCCGATGGGAGTCAGGTCGCCATCGATGTGCGCGACCGAGAGCTGGACATCTGGATCTGGCATTTCTCCCGGGAGACGCTAACGCGGCTCACGTTCGGCCCTGGTGTCGAAAATCATCCAACGTGGACGCCCGACGGGCGGCAAGTCGCGTTCTCACCCGAACAATACGGGATTTACAGGAAGTCGGCCGATGGCACCGGTTCGGTTAAGCAACTGACCGAAGAGATGAGAACGGGCCCGTACGCATTCAGCCCCGACGGCGACCGGTTGGTGATTAGCCTGAGAGATCCGGGCGGGAGTTGGGGCATCGGAGTGCTTTCGCAAGACGGAACCGTGGAGACGCTTCTTTCAACCGAGTACAACGAGAGGAACGCGGAGCTCTCACCCGACGGCGACTTCCTCGCCTACGAGTCGGACGAATCAGGCCGGTACGAGATCTACATCCGTCCTTTTCCGAACGTTGAGGATGGGCGGTGGCCGGTCTCGTCAAGCGGCGGCACACAAGCGCTGTGGTCGCGGGATGGACAGGAGTTGTTCTACCTTGCTCCAGGCGGAGAGCTGATGGCAACGCGCGTTCGAACAGAGCCCAGCTTCACTTCCGGTAAAGCCGAAGTAGTCTTCGCGGAAGGCATCTACTACACCAACCCGTTGATGCGCACGTACGATATATCTCCCGATGGCGAGCGCTTCCTGATGATCAAGGAAGTGAAACCTGACGGAGCTTCGTGGACGGAGCTCTTGCTCGTTCAGAATTGGTTCGAAGAGCTCGAACGTCTCGTTCCGACGGAGAATTGAAACGACGACTATCTGCTCCCTCCCGCGCATCTCGTTTGAACGAGATGCGCCAGTTGCCCACGGACCGTCACCGTCCTAAGATCATCGACGCCATGTCACTCGCAACCGGCCAAAGACTCGCCCACTACGAGATCCTGGAGCCCATCGGCAAAGGCGGGATGGGTGAAGTCTATCGGGCAAGAGACACAAAGCTCGGCCGGGATGTCGCGATCAAAGTCTTGACCGATGAGCTCGCCCAGGACACGGAGAGGCTGAGACGGTTCCAGCGCGAGGCGAAAGTCCTTGCCTCCCTCAACCACCCGAACATCGCTTCGATCTACGGGCTGGAGCAGTCCGATAGCAGGCATTATCTCGTTCTCGAGCTCGTTCCGGGAGAGACGCTCGCCGCACGGATAGCTCGCGGTCCCATCCCCGCGGACGAAGCGCTCGAAATTGCGTCGAAGATCGCGGACGCCCTCGATGCAGCCCAGATGCGTTCAGCCCCGACGGTGACCGCTTGGTGTTTCGCCAGACCGAGCCCGGCGCAGGTGTGGGCCTCGGAGTGCTTTCGCGCGACGGCTCCTCGGAGACACTTCTTTCAACCGAGTACAACCATACGAACGCAGAGATCTCACCCGACGGCGGCTTCCTCGCCTACCAGTCGAACGAATCAGGCCGGGGGGAGATCTACGTTCGGCCGTTTCCGAACGTTGAGGATGGGCGGTGGCAGATCTCGGCAGACGGTGGCTCACAACCGCTGTGGGCACGGGATGGGCAGGAGTTGTTCTATCGAGCTCCAGGCGGAGAGCTGGTGGCAACCCCCGTTCGAACAGCTCCCAGCTTCACTTTCGGTAAAGCCGAAGTGCTCTTCGAGGGAGGCATCTATGTGAGATCCTCGCCCGGCCGAAGCTACGATCTCTCTCCCGATGGCAAGCGCTTCCTAATGATCAAGGAAGTGAACCTTGACGGGGCTTCGCTGACGGAGCTCATACTCGTCCAGAATTGGTTCGAAGAGCTCGAACGTCTCGTTCCGACAGAGAACTGAAACGACGGCTCTCCGATCCCTCCAGCGCATCTCGTTTGAACGAGATCTCCCGAACCGCGGCGCGCCAGTTGCCCACAGACCTCCCCCGTCTTAAGCTTAAGCTTAAGATCGTCGACGCGATGTCGCGATCAAAGTCTTGCCCGATGAGTTTGCGCAGGACACGGAGCGGCTCAGGCGATTCCAGCGCGAGACGAAAGTCCTTGCATCCCTCAACCATCCGAATATCGCTTCGATCTACGGACTGGAGCAGTCCGATAGCGCGAATTACCTCGTCCTCGAGCTCGTTCCGGGAGAGACGCTCGCCGCGCGGATAGCACGCGGTCCCATCCCCGCGGACGAAGCACTCGACATCGCGTCAAAAGTCGCCGAGGCCCTCGAAGCGGCCCACGAACGAGACATCGTCCATCGCGACCTCAAGCCCGCTAACATCATGCTCACGCCGGCTGGCAACGTCATCGTGCTGGACTTCGGACTCGCCAAGGCCTTCGTAGACGAGACACCCGATGCCGACAGCTCGATGTCACCCACCCGCCTTCACCAAGGCTTCGGCGAGGCAGGCGCAGAGGCGACTAGGGTTGGGGTGATTCTCGGAACGGCTGCGTATATGAGCCCGGAGCAAGCGAAGGGCGAACAGGTGGACCGACATCTTCGCATTCGGCGCTGTGTTGTTCGAGATGTTGACCGGCAAGCGGGCGTTTGCAGGTGAGGACGTATCCGACCCGACACGCTCGCTCGCTTTTTGACGAAAGAGCCGGAGTGGAAGACGCTTCCCGCCGAGACGCCCAAAGCGCTTCGCCAGGCACTGCGACTCTGTCTCAAGAAGGACTCGAAGCGGGCGGTCGAGGCGACGGGAGAGCTCATCTATGGACCGCAGGTCCTGCCGAGTGGAAACGCTGTGCTCTTTACCCTCGGGGACGGCTCAAGCTGGGACGATGCGCAAATCGTGACTGCATTGTCTTCTATTGCCGACTTTGAGTTGCCATCGTCTGCGAGACACGGGCGGTGTGTCGAGGTACAATCGAGGTACATGAGGGTTCGGTTCTATGTCGACCCAGCCACGGGCCGTGCCCATATTTATGATCATGATGTGTCCGAAGAGGAAGTTGAGGAGGTGCTTGAGTCGCCGGGTGAGGATCGTCCGGGTAGAGAGGACTCGCGAGTGGCCATCGGGCAAACTGAGGCCGGTCGCTACCTCCGGGTCATCTACAGTCCGGACCCTGAGCCCGACAGCGTCTTTGTGATCACCGCATACGAGCTCAAGGGCAAGCCACTTCTGGCATATCGGAGACGTCAAAGGAAGAGCCGATGAAAGAAAGCGAATTCCCGCCGGGCTGGGACGAGGCTCGGGTTCGGAGAGTGCTTGCGCACTATGAGGGGCAGAGCGAGGAGGAAGCAGTCGCTGAAGATGAAGCCGCCTACGAAAGTTCAACGCAAACTTTCGTCGAGATCCCGAACGAGCTTCTGCCTGCTGTTCGCGAACTCATTGCCAAGCACGAGGGCGGCGGAGACTAGCTCCGTCCACTCGGGCAAGCCACGTAAGACCATCCTTCGCCTGTGTGAAGGAGTTGGAGCGGACGGCACCGAGACTTCGGAGAGCATGAGTTATTCTGAAACGGTAAAGGCTTGCCTTACGAGGTTCGGGGAGGTGTGGCGCTGCATGCGTCGGAGCTCTGGACGTTTGTTCAGGACATGCGCGCCTTGAGCTCGCCTCCTTCGGTACCCGGCTACATCAGTTCCGCATCGAATTGAAGGGCTGCAAGCTCTTGGACAAAGATCGGTTCAAGTGGGCGGCCCAGGAGTCGCCGATGTCCGCCGAGGCCACAAACACTGTCGTGGCTTATCAAGCCGGACACGTACGAGTCAAAGGAGTACGTAAGTGTCCAAACAGTGGCCGACGGGGCACTAAATAGGCGCCCCAGATCCAAAGCTCGCCGAAGCAGCACGTCACGAAGAGCAGGCTCTCGTCTCGCTGAACTGGACCTCCTTCTCCGGAGCGGAGCTCGACTCCCGTGGGTCACACCGCGGTCGGAGACGTCGTGTCGCCTAGACACCAGGCGGCAGTGAGGTCGATGAAGCCTGGGGAAGAAACACGGCCGGAACGAGATTACGGGAGATGGGAACCGACGATTCCTCTGATACGTCTTGCTGGCCATGCCGAGACGGCAAGCCCAAGGAAAGGCAAGAGGATTCGTGTTCGAATTTACGACCCTCGGTCTTT
Organism: Acidobacteriota bacterium; assembly: GCA_004356105.1. Classification (GTDB taxonomy): domain Bacteria; phylum Acidobacteriota; class Vicinamibacteria; order Marinacidobacterales; family SMYC01; genus SMYC01. The sequence continues at coordinate 20,440 of SMYC01000108.1, forward strand.
TTCTAAGGGCGCTCCACCTCTGCGATAGCCCCTTCAAAGTCTTCCCAGGCCGGGCGTGCTGTCCCCTGATTGTCCCCGCTATCCATTTTCACGTCTTTTGTCTATCGTTTAACTAGCTTGGTTCCAACCGTTTAAGGCATATCAAGTGCTCTTCGACGATCTCGCCCTCGATGAGGTGGCGCTGCAGGATCTGCTCGAGAACGTCGGGAGCACACCCTCCGTACCACGCCCCTTCCGGATAGACCACCGCAATCGGACCGCCCTCACAGATACGCAGGCAATTAGCCTTGGTGCGCGCGACGCCTCCTGCTTCGGATAGTCCGAGCTCTTTCAAGCGTTTCTTGAGATAAGACCACGCCTCGAGCGAGGCCTCTTTCTCACAGCACTTGGGTTTCGTCTGGTCACAACAAAGGAAAATGTGGCGACGGGCCGAGGGGATGCCGACTGCGCTCGCGGCGAGCTGTCGCCTTTCTCGTACTTCTACGTTGGCATCGGCATCATCAGTCATCTAAGCGAGAGCATAGCGTAATTCAACCGGTGCGCGCTTCGATCGCTCGAGTTGCCTTCCTCGAGCGCTGTAAGAGCTTCGCTAGCATTTGCGCGTTCACAACAGCATGACCTACGCGGTGATTGTTGAAGAACACGAACGTCTCGCGCGTATGCCGCGCGATCTCCCGGATACGCGGGAGCCAGGAAAGAAGCTCTCGCTGCCGATAGCGATAATCGTAGCGGCGCCCGTCACGGGCCCACCAAGAACCGACATTGCGCCCGTGAAACCGCACATAGCCAAGCTCGCTCGTTACCATCACCGAGGGGCGCGCGTAGCCGCCTATCAGCGGCGCATCGAAAGTCGCCAAACCAATCTCCCAGCCTCTCACGAAGTCCAACGTTTGCCGTTCGAACCACGTTGCGTTTCGGAGCTCGACGACGGGCGGCAGTTCGAGTGCCCCGCGCAGCCGGCACGAGTAAGCGCGGTTATGGGGATGGTTCACGAAGGAGAACGGAAATTGCGCAAGCACTGCCGCGAGCCGAGTCGAGGAGGGCCTCATTGCGGCGGCGAAACGGCGCGCGACACTCAGATCGGGCTCGCGCTCATGGGTCAGACGACGGTGCAGCTTGGCCGTGAAGCGAAAAGACTCTGGGACCTCGCACAAGGCGCTCGATGCGGCGAGCCGACGGCAAATCGAAGGAACGTATGCGTGAGCTCGCAACAGGAAAAGCTCGATGCCCAATGCTTCAAGAAAGCCGTGTAGCAGAGTCCCGAGGGGTAGAACTCCGGGCTCCAGGCGTGGTAGCCGTATCCGCTCGTCCCGACTCGGATCATCGTTGAGACACACTTCCGCCGCTCCTTCGACGTCCTGTCTTTTAAAAAAATTGAAAAAGTTGAAAAAGTCGAAAAAGACCGGGAGCCCGGTCTTCCCGCGTCGTTCTATCGGGCGCGTATCGCCCGGCTGTCCTTTACAATTTGTTCTTGAAGACGTTCTCGGTCGCCGAGCTCGGCCTCGAGTCGCGCCAATCGGTCGACGAGCCGATGGCGTGCCGAGACAGCCGCGTTGCCATAGTGAATCTCGACGGCATGGCCGATGAGCTCGGACACCGAGCGCTCATTCAAAAGAGACAGCCGCTTCAGCTCGCGATAAAGCTCCAGGGGTACCGTGATGTTCATCGTCGGTTGCCGCATGATCTTGTCGAAGCTCAAACAATCAGCCAAAGGTTCGCATGAGCCCGACGACGACGCCACGCAGCTCTACGGAATCCGCATCCACCATGATGGACTCATAGCGTTCGTTCGCAGGTCGGAGCTCGATTTTCTCCCCGTTCGGCGACGATCCTTGCGACGCTTGAGGCCCCATAGGAAAAAAGCGCTTGACGGTCGCTTCTCCATCCACGACGGCCACGACGGTCGCCCCCGAATCCGCGGTCGAAGCTCGCTGAACGACGAGCACGTCGCCTTCGAAAATGCCGTCATCGATCATGCTGTCCCCGGTCACACGCAGGGCGAAATGTTCTCCGCGCTTGAGCAGCGACTCCGGAACGTCAATACTTTCCGGAACCTCTTCCGCTTCCACGGGCACGCCAGCGACAACCGTCCCGAGAAGCGGCAGCGTCGCCGCCTTCGGGGCGTCTTCCTGCTCGATGATCTCTAGCGCGCGCTTCTGGTTCTTCCACGGCGATCGGATGAACCCTTTGCGATGGAGCTGCAAGAGGTGTTTCCGGGCCGAGTTCAAAGAGGCAAATCCGAACTCCTGCCGGATCTCCTCGTAGGACGGAGGCATGCCATGCTCTCGCCGATAGTCTTTGAGAAACTGCCAAACCGCTCGTTGTTTAGGTGTCAAATCCATGGTAAACACAGGATAGGTGAAAGTAGGGTATAGTATCAACCACTAAATGTAGTGTCCAAGTTGAGACTTACCCCCAACATATTGGGCTTTTCTTCTTGGAATTAATTCCTACACCTTGGGTATACCCGTTTATGCAACGGCAACGAGATCCACGCATCTATCAAATAGCGACCCTGGCGGCACTGGTCGCCTATGGCGCGTCTCGCCTCGACCTCGAGATTCTACTAGCCCCCGCCGCGGTCATCGTCGCGACCGCTCTCGCCACTCAGTTTCTCTGTACCAAGCTGTTCTCACTTCCTCGTTTCGATCCTCGTAGCGCACTGATATCGTCGCTGTCACTCTGCCTGCTGCTCCGCACAGACTCGATGAGCCTCGTCGTTGGAACGACCGTGATCGCGATCGCGAGCAAGTTCTTCCTGCGAATCGACGGCCGTCACGTGTTCAACCCGACCAATTTCGGCCTCGTCGCCGTGATGGCTTCGGTAGGCGGGATTTGGGTGTCGCCCGGCCAATGGGGCACAGGCGCCTTTTTCGCCCTCCTGCTCGCCGGTATCGGCGGGCTCGTGATACATCGCGCTTCGAGGAGCGACGTCACCTACGCCTTCATCGGCTTCTACGCCGCGCTCGTTGTCGGCCGCACGCTCTGGCTCGGAGACCCGCTCGCCATTCCTCTGCACCACCTCCAAAACGGCGCCTTTCTTCTCTTCGCCTTCTTCATGATCTCCGATCCAAAGACCACACCCGACTCCCGGGCCGGCCGGATCCTCTTCGCGCTCATGGTCGCCCTCGGCGCCGGGTTCGTGCACTTCGTGCTCTTCGAGCCCAACGGTTTTCTCTGGTCTCTCGTTCTCTTCGCCCCGACAACACCAATAATCAACCGGCTGCTTCCGGGTGAGCGCTACCAATGGTGTCGTCGCCGCCCCGCGATGCGGCTTTCCCAAAGGAGCTATGCATGAAACGCTCGATGACTCTTCTCGGTATCTCTCTCGTTCTCGCAACGTGCTGGTCGAGCCCGACGGTGCGCGCCTTTTGTGGCTTCTACGTCGCCAAGGCCGACGCCAAGCTTTTCAACAGGGCGTCACAAGTCGTGCTCGTACGCCACGACAACAAAACCGTCATCACGATGGCGAACGACTTCCAGGGCGACCCCACGGAGTTCGCGGTCGTCATCCCCGTGCCGACCTTCATCGAGCGCGGACAGATCCACGTCACCAACAAAGCGCTCATCGATCACCTCGACGCTTTTACCGCGCCGCGGCTCGTCGAATATTTCGACCAAGATCCGTGTATGCGCCACACCCTAATGGAGCGTGCGATGCCCTTAGCTGCTCAGGCGCCAGGTGTAGCAGGACGCCGTAGCCGTGCGAAAGCGCTCGGCGTGAGCATCGAAGCTTCCTACACTGTCGGCGAATACGACATCGTCATTCTTTCCGCAGAGCAATCCGACGGACTCACGACATGGCTCACGGAGAACGGCTACCGCATACCGCCTGGCGCGTCACGTGTGCTCGCGAGCTACATTCGGCAAAACGTTCGGTTCTTCGTCGCCAAAGTCAATCTCGAGGAACAGTCGCGCCTCGGGTTCAACTATCTACGCCCAATACAAGTCGCTTTCGAGTCTCCGAAGTTCATGCTGCCCATCCGCCTCGGTACGCTCAACGCGAACGGCCCACAGGATCTTCTCCTCTACGCACTCACGCAGAACGGACGCGTGGAGACGACCAATTATCGAACGGTGAAGCTTCCGAGCGGGATGGACCTGCCTGTCTTCGTCAAGCAGGAGTTCGGCGACTTCTACAAAGCCATGTTCACCGAGCAAGTGCGCAAGGAGAACATGCGGAGCGTGTTTCTCGAATATGCGTGGGACATGTCCTGGTGCGATCCGTGTGCGGCCGATCCTCTATCCGCGACCGAGCTGCGCGAGCTCGGTGTTTTCTGGCTCGACGGCGGCAGAGGACGCGCCGTCAAGCGCGGTGCGCAAAACACATTCGTGACGCGCCTCCACTTGCGCTACGACGGAGAGCATTTTCCCGAAGACCTCGTTTTTCAGGAGACGGCCGACCGGACCAACTTTCAAGGACGCTACGTCTTGCGCCACGCCTATGAAGGCGCGCTGAGCTGCGAGCGAGGCGGGATGTACCGACAAGAGCTCGCCACGCGCCACGAACGTGAAGCGCAAACCCTCGCCTCCATCACTGGCTGGGACATCCGGGACATCCGCCGCAAGATGGATCTCAGCGGAAAACCACCCGAGTCCGGAAGCTGGTGGGAACGCTTGTGGAAGAAGAATTGAGGCTCACGCTCGATCATCGCGCCCGCGCCGGCCTTTAGACCACGATCTCCTGATACAGGGGACTAGCTATTCACCACGAAGTGCTACCGTCGGACTCAGACGTGAGGCGCGGTGTGCCGGGACGTAGACCGCCGCGAGCGAGATAACGCTCAACAACAGCGCGATCGAAGCGAAGGTGAGCGGGTCCCGAGCGCTGATCTCGTAGAGCTGATTCTGTAGCAGGCCGCTCAAAGCAACGCCAACGACGAGCCCGAGAACGAGGCCAAAGGCGGTGAGAAGAGCGCCTTCGAGCAAGATCGTCCAGCGCACGTTCCACGGTGTGGCGCCGAGGGCGAGCCGCACACCGAACTCTTGTACACGCTGGCCGACGCTGTACGAGATGACGCCGTAGAGGCCAATTCCCGCGACGATGACGGCCATGACGGCGAAGATACCGAGAAGCGTCAGCGCGAAACGCGTCGGCGCCATCGCTTCCGCGAGATAAGCGTTCATCGCGCGTACGCCCTGGACGGGCTGCGCGGGGTTGAGTGCCGCGACTTCCCTTCTCACAACGTCGAGGAGCGCCGCTTCGCCCATTGGGCTGCGGATCGCCAACGCCATCGTTCGCTGTGGCGATTGCTGATGCGGCAGATAAATCTGCCCGATACCGTCTTCGCGCGGATGGTGCCTCATATGCTCGACGACACCGACGATCTCCGCCCAGACGGGTCGCGTCGACTCAATGAAAACGGCGACGCGGAGACGCTCGCCGATGGGAGAGCGGTCCTTGAAGACGGTTCTCGCGAGCTTGTCATCGATGACGACGACCGTAGGATGGTCGAGATCGTCCGTCCATTCGAGAAGCCGTCCCTCGACGAGCCGGGCCCGCATTGCTTGGAGAAATCCCGGCGTGACCACGCGATAGTTTGCCGCGACGGACTCCCACTCGACGACGCCTTCGGGCGTGTCATAGGCGTAGGGTCCCAAGTCGTATGAGCTTCCGTCGAGCGGGAGCTCGCTCGTCGCGCCGGCAGCTTCGACTTCGCCGAGCTCGTCGAGGCGCTGCAGCAACTGCCGGTAGAAACCCGCGATACGGCGATACTCGCTGTAGGGATAGTGACTAACGACGAGCGAGAGCTTTACGTGTGAACGCCCTCTGTATCGAACCCGGGGTCGACCTCGGCGAGCTTCACGAAGCTTCGCGCGAGCAGGCCCGCCCCTGTCAAGAGCACGACGGAAAGCGCGATCTCGGAAGCAACGAGCAGGCGGCGTATGCGTTGACGCCCTGCATCGCCAAGCGAGCGCGCGCCAACCCTCAACGCGGCGCCGCCTTGCGAGATGTGGAGTGCGGAGACGATCCCGAACACGACAGAGGTTGTCACGGCGAGCGCGAGCGCCAACAGTAGGACACACGCCCAGAAACCTCGACACTCGCGAGCCGCGGTAGCTGCGTCGGACCGAAGAGCTTCAGCATCTCGACGCCCCAACGGTCGAGGGCCACACCGAAGGCGGCGCCTGCGAGCGAGAGCACCGCGCTTTCAGTGGCGAGCTGGCGCAGCAAGCGAAGCCGGCTCGCGCCGAGGGCGATGCGCAGCACCATCTCGCGGTCCGCACCGGAAGCGCGCACGAGCATCAAGTTCGCGATGTTGGCGCAGGCGACGAGAAAGACGAATCCCACCGCGCCCAAGAGCAGAAAGAGCGTCGAGCGCACGTGGCCGACAGCGCTGAGCTCTAGCGGATGGAGCTCCAGGTCGAGCCCCGTCGCTTGGTAGTCCTCAGCAAAATCTTGCTGAAAAGCCGTAGAAAGTGCCGCGAGCTCCCCCCGCGCTTTCGCGAAGTCGGCGTCCGGCGCGAGGCGCGCGACGACGGTGAAGATGCGCCAAGTGCGGCGAAGCTCGTCGTAACTACTGCCCCAGGGCACCCATGCGGATAACTCTTCGGGAACACCTGCATCCGGAGGCAGGAGCAAACGGAAACCCTCCGGCATCACCCCCACCACAGTATGTGGCACGTCGTCCATGTCTACGGTTTTCCCGACGATGCCGGTGTCACCGCCGTAGCGCCGCTGCCACAATCCGTGGCTCAGCACGATCACCCTCGGTCCGTTCGGCACGTCCTCGTCTTCGGCGACGAAACGTCCAAGAGCTGGGCTCACACCGAGGGTCCGCAAGAAGCCCTGCGAAATGAAACCCATGTCGATCTCTTCAGGTTGCGAAGCGTCGTCGGTCAGCGCCGCCGGGCGGTACCAGATACCGCCGAGGGAGCTGAAGGCGGTCGTTTCGTCGCGAAAAGCGACAAGCTCCGGCCCGGAGCTCGCGGGGCGAGCGCTGTCCTGTCGTGGCAGCTTGGTGTGGATGACACCGAGTCGGTCAGGCTCTGGATATGGCAGCGGCTTCAGCAAGACGCCGTCGATCACCGAAAAGATCGCGACGTTGGCACCGATGCCGAGCGCCAGAGTGGCGATGACGACCAAAGCGAAGCCAGGACGCCGTGCCCAGGAACGAAGGGCAATACGAAGATCCTGCGCGAGTGTCTCCATGACCGTCTACTGTGAGCGTGCTACCCTGATAAGGATCCTAACAGTCGGACCTACCCAAGCTCCTTCAGGAGGCCCTCGTGGTCAAGCGAAAAACAATCCGCGCCGTCACCATGCTCGTGTGCATGTCGATCGTCTCGGCGAGCTGCGGCTTCTTCGCCGATTTCGAGAAGCAAGTTGCCGCAGACATCAAAGACAACCCAGTCATTCGCACCCATCTCGGAACCATCGATTCCATCGACATCGATTGGTCCAAAACGGGCGATGAGACCGGCGAGAACGTGTTCGTTTTCGAGATCAGCGGCCCCAAAGGAGCGGGCACGTTGACGGCGGAGTGCATCACCGTCGACGCGGAGCGCGAAGATGTTGTTTCCGGTACATTGCGCCTGGCATCCGGCAAAGAATTCAATTTGTTCCCGATGGCCGGGGACTACTAGGAACTAGGTTATTGGCTGAGGGACTCTGCGCGCGCGTTGTCATAGCCGCTTGCTTTGGCGACCAACGCACGCACAAAGAGGAGCAGCATGCTCAGAAGCCCTGTTCCAAGCCCCACGACCACCCCAGCGTCGATGATCCCACGCCAAGGCTGCGCGAGCTGACGGACGAAGATGACGATGCCGATGATGGCGAAGACCAAAACCCAGCTCCTGATGAGGATCCGGCGCGGCGCGGCGAAGAGCCCCATGCAATAAGGGGCCGCGAACAAAACTCTAAGCCAGCTCCGGCTGTCTCCGACCTCTATCGCCCGCCCCACGACGCGGGGCGAAAAGCTCCGGTGGAAACCCCGATAGCCCTCTGCGTAAACGTTGAACACTACCCATGCACAGAGAAGGACCCAGTGCCAGCTCGAGAGACTCCCGTTCTGGATCGGCTCGAGGGCGATGGGTGTGAGTGTTAGGAGAGCGCGCAGGATGAAGGCTGCGACGCCTATCATGCCCCAGCTCGCAATCAAGAGAGAGCGCAACACGATCAGTAGATCCTATTCGGTGCGAAGCGCACGGATGGGGTCGAGCGCGCTAGCGCGGCGGGCGGGAACGAAGGCGGCGACGACGACGACGCCGAGCAGCAAGACCGTGACGGAAGTGAAGACCAAAGGATCGCGAGCGCCAACATCTACGAGCATGCGTGCCGCGAAGCGCGTAACACCGAGCGACAGCACGACTCCGAGCGCGACGCCGAGCACGCCGAGCTTGACCGCCTCGACGACGATCAAGCGAATCAAGCTAGTCCGCTCCGCGCCGAGCGCCGTTCGGATCGCAAGCTCCCGCGTTCGCCGGCTCACGGAGTCCGCCGTCAGCCCATAGAGCCCGACCGCCGCGATGATCATCGCGAGGATGGCATAGGCTACGAGCTGCCGGCTGAAGAAGCTGCTCACCCAGCGCAAGCGGAAAACCGAGTCCGCCATCGTCAAAACCTCACCAAACGGTACGCCCGGAGCGGAGGCCTGAAACCCTTCGCGCATGGCCGCCGCGAGGTCGCGGTTCGGCGCCCGGCCGTAGACCGCCACCGCGAGGCGTGTCGTGGGCGAGTCCGCGTAGGGAACATAGAGCTGCATCCCAGGCAGCTCACCGAAGCTCACCATGTCACGGCCGATATCGACGCTCCCCACGAGGCCCACCACTGTCAACCAAGGAGAATCCTCACTTCCCGTGACTTTCAATTGACGCTCGACAGGATCGTCGTCACCCCAGATAGTGCGCGCGAGCTGCTCACTCACGATGACGACGTCGCCGCCCTTCCGTTTTTCGAGCTCGGTGAAGTCCCGTCCCGAGAGGATCGGGATCGCGAGCGTACCAAAATAATCGCCAAGCGTCCCGTGCACGGTCGCCGTAACGTCTTCACCTGGACCGTAAGCTCGATCGCGAGCGACGAGGCCCCATACGCGATAGCTCGGGCTCGCGGGCAAGTCACTCGCGATGCCCACACGCTCGATCCCGGGACGTGACTCGAGATCCGCAACGAGGCGCTCCGCAAGGCGAACCCATTCTTCAGTATCGTTCTCAAAAACGCCCCGGAGCGAAAGCTCCGCGGTCATGACGCCGCGCTGTCGAAAGCCCGGGTCAACGGCTTGAAGGGCGAGGAAGCTCTTGACCATGAGGAGCGCACCGATGAGAAGCGCCGTCGAAAGCGCGAGCTCGCCCACGACGAGCGTGGAGCGAAAACGCCGTGATTCGCGCCCTCCACTTTCCCTGCCCCCGGATTTGAGAGCGTCGTAGACGCGCGCGCCGGAGCTACGGAGCACCGGCGCGAGCCCGCAGACAACGCCGGCAAACACGGAAATCGCGAACGTGTAGACGCCGCCAACCGCGCTGGCCCCCATATGAAACAAGTAGGGTGGCTCGACAGGCACGAACTCGAGCATCGACTGAACGCCCACGGCTCCTAGATAAGCGCCGAGCCATCCCGCGGGTACAGCAAGCAAGATGCCCTCGACGACACTCTGCCGAACCAATTGAGCTCGGCTCGCGCCGAGCGCGGAACGGATAGCCGTCTCCCGGCTTCGTGCGGCGGCTTGAGCGAGCATGAGGCTAGCGACGTTCGCGCAAATGATGAGGAGAACGAGAAGCGCGGAGGCGAGCGATGCCGTCATCGCAACGGTGATGACCTTGGGCACGAAGAAGTCGCGAAGTGAGACGACGCGGACGGTGTAGCCGTGGTTCGTCTCGGGATAGGCTGCAGCGAGACGCTCCGCGATGGCGCCCAAATCGGAGCGCGCCGCCTCGATCGTCGTGTCGTTACGGAGCCGAGCGACGACGTTGACGGAGCGGTCGCTCCGCTCACCCGCATGCACGTCGAGCGCGAGCGGTGTCCAGACTTGCGTCCACGCGGGAAACTTGAAGCCCGCCTCCATTACACCCACAACTTCGTGAATCTCGCCGTCGAGCCGAACCAAGCGGCCTATGACCTCTGGGGCGCTGTCGAAGCGCTCTTGCCACAGGCTATGAGAGATGAGCGCAACCTTGGCGCCGTCTCCCGGAAGATCTTCCGCTTCGGTAAAGTTTCGGCCGAGGATGGGCTCTTTGCCAAGTGTGGGGAAGAGCGCCGCCGAGATCCGCGTGCCGATGAGGCGCACGGGCTGCGTCTCGTCGTTCCAGTTGACCCGGTATCCTTGATAAGCCCCGATGGACGCGAACGACTGCTGCTGCTCCATCCAGTCGCCCAGATTTCGCGGCGAGGCGACGATGAGCTCACGCCCGAGCTCCGGCTGGGCTTCCTGCAGGGCAACGAGCTGGTCCGGCTCGTTGAAGTCGAGGGGTCTCAGAACCCATGCTTCGAAGCCGGAGAACATGGTCGTGTTCGCGCCAATGCCGACCGCGAGCACAACAATGACAGCTATCGCCCAGCCAGGGCGCTTCAGAAGCTGGCGCGTTCCTATGCGTATATCTTGAAACATCGAACCATCTTACCAGGAGCTACGAGAGCCATAGACCTAGACGTTCCCTGCACCATACAATGCCTCCACGACGCGTGCCAAGAAGGAGGCCACCCAATCATGCATCGACGCGAGCTTCTTCGTTTTCTCGCGGGGAGCCCCTTTTTCATGGGCTTGCCGCAGATTCCAGGTGAGAAGGCCATCACGTCCCCCGAGGAGGCGTTCAGTGTCTTCGATTTCGAGCGCGTGGCCCGCGACGTGCTTCCGCCCGCGCACTGGGGATACTTGGCGACCGGCGTCGATGGCGATCGCACGTTGCACAGAAATCGTGAAGGCTTCGACAAGTTCGGCATCCGCGCGCGCCGACTCGTCGACGTGCGGGAGGTGGATACCTCCGTCGAGATGTTCGGAACGCGGTGGGAAACGCCTATCGTGCTCGCGCCGGTCGGAAGCCAGAAAGCGTTTCACCCTGAAGGTGAAGTAGCCGTCGCGCGGGCCGCGAAAAACCGCGGCCATCTTCAAATCCTCTCGACGATGACGACGTCTTCTGTCGAAGACGTCAACGCCGCACACGACAAGCCGGTCTGGTATCAGCTCTATCCGACCGCGAGCTGGGACGTGACCGAAGGACTCTTGAAGCGCGCCGAGCGCGCTGGCTGTCCCGCTGTCGTGTTGACGGTCGACCTTCCCGTGATCAGTTATCGCGAGACGGCGCAACGCCTCGCACGGATGGACTCCCGCGATTGCTCCGTCTGCCACGAGACTGGGCCCATCTATTTTCGGCTCGGACGCAAACCAATGTTCGACAACGTCGACGTCACCGGGCTCACCGATTTAGACGCGCCTAGCCTCACATGGTCGTTCATCGAGCGTCTGAAGGAGCACACGACGATGAAGGTGCTCATCAAAGGCATCGTGGGACGAGAGGACGCTGCGCTCGCGGTCGAGCACGGCGCCGATGGGCTCATCGTCTCGAACCACGGCGGCCGTGCAGAGGAGAGCGGCGTCTCTACCATCGAGATCCTACCCGAAGTGATCGACGCGGTTCGCGGCCGCATTCCCGTAATCATCGACAGCGGGTTCCGCCGGGGCACGGACATCTTCAAAGCGCTTGCACTCGGAGCGACGGCGGTGGCTGTGGGACGCCCCTATATTTGGGGCCTCGCGAGTTTCGGACAAGAGGGTGTCGAGATGGTGCTCACCACCTTGCGCCGTGAGCTCGAGCTCGCGATGCGTTTAGCGGGTGCGACGTCGGTGCGCGCTCTCGATGGCTCCTTTGTGCGCCCAAAAACATAGCCAACGCGCTTGACTGGGTCAGCCCGTCATGTGTTTGTCCATGAGCGCGGTGCACTCATCGAGCAAAACCGCTTGCACCACTATGGGCGGCGCCCCGA